>JAGGXJ010000080.1 GCA_021163105.1 Syntrophobacterales bacterium | reverse complement strand
GAGTCGTGTCCCCGGGCATATATTAACGGAGGTTATTGGATATGAAGATAGTACTTTTGGGTGCGCCCGGGGCCGGAAAGGGTACCGTGGCCAAACTTCTTTCGGAGATCGACGGTTCTGTGCAGGTCTCGACAGGGGATATTCTGCGAGCCGCTGTAAAAGATGGTACCGATCTCGGCAGGAAAGCAAAGGAATATATGGATGCCGGTGATCTGGTTCCGGATTCTCTGATTATGGAGATTATGGAGGTTCGTCTGCGGGAAGATGATTGCGGCAAGGGATTTATCCTCGATGGTTTCCCGAGGACGATCCCGCAGGCTGAAGAGCTTGAGGGGCTTTTGGGCAGGCTTGGTATTGCTCTGAATTTCGTGGCTAACCTTGAGGTTCCCAGAGATGTCATACTGGATCGCCTTACCACGCGCAGGACCTGCTCTAACCCTGAATGTCAGGAGATATATAATATCAAGAGCAACCCCCCCACGCCGGACGGAATGTGCAAAAAATGCGGCAGTCCTGTCATTCAGCGCGATGACGAAACGGAGGAAGCGATACTCAACCGTTTGGAAACATACAACAAGAAGACCGCGCCTCTAATTGGATTTTATGAGAAAAAGGATCTTCTCAGGAATTTTGTCTCTCTCAGCAGTAAAGATACTGTTGAGGAAATCAAGAAAAGTCTCAAGAGCTGAGGCCGAGCGGTTTTGCCTCGTACATCGAAAACGTGATTGACTACGAAAAAGAACTCAACCCAGAGCAGCTTGATGTGGTGAAGGCCGAAGAAGGTCCGATTCTTGTGATCGCCGGCGCCGGAAGCGGCAAGACGCGCGCTCTGACATACAGGGTTGCTCATCTGATAGAACAGGGGATCGAACCGGAGCAGATTCTGCTTGCCACATTTACAAACAAGGCCGCGCGTTCCATGCTTTCCCGCGTTGAAACACTTGTAGATGTGGACCTGGGAAAGCTGTGGGGCGGAACTTTTCACCATGTGGGGAATCGCATACTAAGAAGACACGCCGGACTTCTCGGTTATGAGAAAAGCTATTCAATCGTGGACGCGGAGGATTCCATGCAGCTTCTGAATACGTGTATAAAAGAGTTCGGAATTCATACCGCGGATGGAAATTTTCCCAAGCCCAACGTTTTGGGAGAGATTATAAGCCTTTCTTCGAATACCAGAATAAAAGAGGAAGATATAATCGCGAACAGATATCATAGTTTTTCCCATTGTATCACCGATATTCTCAAGGTTGCCTTGCGTTACCGGATCAGAAAAAGAGAACTGAATGTGATGGATTTTGATGATATTCTTATTAACTGGCGTGAACTCTTGAACGGTTTCTCCGATATAAGGGATAAATATTCAGAAAAATTCCGGCATATACTTGTGGATGAGTACCAGGACACCAATGTTATCCAGGCGGAAATACTTGATCTTCTTGCCGGTCATCATAGGAACCTGATGGTGGTAGGGGATGATTCGCAAAGCATATATTCTTTCAGGGGGGCGAATTTTGCCAATATTGTCAAGTTTCCCGAAAGATATCCGGACGCGAAGATATTCAAGCTCGAGACCAATTACAGGAGCACGCCCGAAATTCTTCACTTTGCGAATATGAGCATCGAGAACAATTCAAGGCAATTCCAAAAGGAACTGAGGGCGGTCAGGACGAAGGGAGTCAGGCCTGTTTTTGTTCCTGTCAGGAATGTCTTGCAGCAGGCCGATTTTGTCGCCCAGCGCATAATTGAACTGGTCGATAAGGGCATGCCTGTGGGAGAAATAGCTGTACTCTACCGGGCCCATTATCACTCCATGGAATTACAGATGGAACTGGTCAGGAGGGGCATTCCCTTTGAGATAAGATCCGGGATCAGATTTTTTGAACAGGCCCACATAAAGGATGTGACCGCGTTCATGAGAATTGCCGCGAACCCCCTTGATGAACTCGCGTGGAAGCGGGTGATGAAGCTCTACGACAAGATAGGGGAGGTTACAGCGGGCAGGATATGGAATTCTGTATCTTCCCACGATGACCCCATTGTCTTTGTCTTTTCTGATGAGTTTCTGGAATGTGTTCCAAAGGCCGCCGTACCCGGTATCAGGAGGTTCAGGGACACACTGGAAGATATTATGGATCTGTCCGCAACTAATGCCCTGACGGAAATCACAGGCGCCATACTGAATGGTGGCTACAGGGAGTGCGTGGAGGCGAAATATGGGGACACGGCCTCACGTGAAGATGATCTGAAACAATTGTCAAATTTTTCTTCGAGATTTGGTTCGCTCGAAGAATTTCTCAGCGACCTCGCGTTGATGACTAACATAATTGAGGAAGAACCCTACAGGACAGAAGATAATAGTTACAAAGTTGTCCTGAGTTCTATCCACCAGGCCAAGGGCCTTGAATGGTCGGTGGTGTTCATGATCTGGTGCTCAGAGGGTATGA
The DNA here is from genome assembly GCA_021163105.1 of Syntrophobacterales bacterium. Classification (GTDB taxonomy): domain Bacteria; phylum Desulfobacterota; class Syntrophia; order Syntrophales; family UBA2210; genus UBA2210. The sequence continues at coordinate 2,921 of JAGGXJ010000080.1, read as the reverse complement.
TTCCGCTGGCACGCGCGCTGAGGGAACCCGGTGGTGAGGATGAAGAAAGAAGGCTTTTCTATGTCGCAACCACCAGAGCGAAGGATCACCTGTACTTCTGTCATCCTCTGGTGAACCGCACCGGAAGCGGATGGAACAGAGATACCGCACCGTCCCGCTTCATAGCGGAACTGGCTCCCTCTGATCTTGAGCCGGAAGAGTTGCCGTTTGATCAGTGGGTGGTACGGTAGATTCTCGGCCTCCTGACTCCTAAGCTTCTGACTTCTGTCCTTATTCCCTATCCTTCCTCTTTTTCGCTTCGTATTCCGATTTCAGGGCGAGTCTTGTCGCCTCAGCTATATCATCAACGCTGCTTGCCCATTCCTCGAACTTGATGTCCACGCCGAATATGCCGACAATATCGTCATTGTCATCTACAATGGGAGCGGACACGGTTATGCACAATGCGCCAGTCATCCTTGATATGTAGAAGTTGCTCACATGGACTTTTCCCGACTGCAGGGGGCCATAGTACCACTCCCTGTCCGAATAATCTGTTCCAACGCCGAAATTTTCGTATTTTGCCCTGTCCGCTATGCCGGCAATGTTTTTTGTGGTCTTAATGCCAGCTATATCAACCACGTAGGCCCACTGAATGGAAGGATTCTCATCGATCATCTGCTGCATGACTGGTTCCTGCTTTTCGGCCTTCATCGTTTTCATTTCAGGGTGTTCGACAATTTCTTCAACAATCTTCACTGCCGCCTGTGACGCGTTGTGTTTTATCTTTTCCATATCAGACATGAACAATTCAGGGAGGAACTTCTTAACCTTCTTTTCCATCTCTTCATGAGAGATGCTGGTTATCCTGCCCGACTCGTATTCGCCGGTTACCCACTTGTATATCTTTGATATGCCGGGGTGTCTTTTTGATATGCCGTCCTCTCCCTTCAGGCCAAGACGTATATTTATCCAGTGCGCGATTCCCGCCTTCCCCGATTTGTCGGTGATCTCTATCAGCACAGGCCTGTTCAGGAGCTTTTCCGTATTGAAGATATTGTATATCTCCTCATTTTTGAGAAGCCCGTCCACGTGAACACCTGCTCTCGTGACGTTGAAATCGGAGCCAACGAAGGGCATATTGTCCGGAATTTTTATACCTATTTCTCTTTCGCAATAATCGGCTATCTCCGTAATGATGGTTGTGTCGATCTCTGATTCATTGCCCCTCAGACCGAGATATTCCATTATAAGACCTTCTATGGCAGTATTGCCTGTTCTCTCGCCTATTCCCAAAAGTGTTCCATTGGCACCGCTGCATCCATAAAGCCAGGCAGTGGCGGAATTTATGTGGGCCTTGTGAAAATCATTGTGGCCGTGCCATTCGAGAAGATGACCCGGCACACCGGCGTCGTCTATAAACGCGCGTACCAATTTAGGCACGCTGCGGGGAAGTGCTGCCTGCGAATAGCTGATCCCGTTGCCCAGTGTATCGCAGAGTCGTATCTTGATATCAATGCCGCTTTCTTCCCGGAGCTTCATTAATTCAATGGCGAACGGTACGCAGAATCCATAGACATCCGACCTTGTTATGTCCTCAAAATGACACCTTGGAACGATGCCAGCGTCCAAGATTGATTTGACTACGCCAAGATAGGCGTCCAGGGCCTTTTTCCTTGTGAGTCCCAGTTTAAGAAAGATATGATAATCGGATACCGATGTAAGGATACCTGTTTCCCGTAATCCGGCATTTTTGACCAGGGGAATGTCTTCCTTTTTGGCCCTGATCCATCCGGTAATCTCCGGGTACCTGAAGTTCATTTCGAGACATCGTTCTAACGCTTCTCTGTCTTTATCAGTGTAAAGAAAGAATTCCGACTGCCTTATGATGCCACTTTTGCCGCTTAGTTTGTTCAGCAGTTTCCATAGACTGAGTATTTGTTCCACGGTAAAAGGGGGTCTCGACTGCTGCCCGTCCCTGAAAGTGGTGTCTGTTATAAAGATATCCTTCGCCGGTTCCATTGACATGACTTTATCGTCGAATTCTATCTTTGATACTTCTTCATAGGGAAAAATTGTTTTGTACAGATTTGGCTGATCCACATCCTTCAGATCGCACTGGTAGAATTTTGAATGCTGGTGCTCAAAGATGTGTTTTTCTACATTCCATTTTGTCATAATTTATCATCCTTTAAATATTTTACAAAAAAATAGAGGGCACCTTTGTGCCCTCTATAAATAACCAAGGTTAAAAGTGCGCCTAATCAACGGGTGGTATAGACCCCTCTGGTGGTGTATATGGCCGCGGTGCTCCGGCCAGACGTCTTGCCTCAATAACTTCATCCATCGTATAGCCGCTTCTTGGAATATCAAGAACCTGGCCCGGGTAAATAAGGCCGGAATTATTGATCTTGTCTTTATTTGCGTTGTAGATCAATGGCCACATGAAGGGATCGTTGTATATGTCCTCATATTCCGCGATCCACCACAGGCATTCGCTACTCTTTACAACATGGGTTCCGGTAAGAGAGGCTTTTCCCTCCAGGGTTTCTGCCAGAACAGACTCTCCCTCTTCAAGAGCAATGACCTCTTCCGCGACAGGTGCCGAGGCTATCTCCTGTTTTTTCGCGCAGCACCCTGAAATAAAGAAAACAAGGCCCACCGAAACGAGGATAGATATTGACAATATGCCTCTTTTCATGTTCACGCCCTCCCCTTTTTTTATTGTATAAAATTGTGCTACACGTTACATACAATCAACATGAAAACTAATTATATTAATATTCGAAACTTTTGTCAAGCATTAAAGGCCGCCTGTCAGAAGCAAGTAATCTGTCCGGAGTTGTAGCACGTAATCTGTCCGGTTTATAATGGTCACCAGGAGGTGGCCGATGAGACGGACAGAGACACTACAGGAGATCCGGATTATGCGATTTGAAGAG
>JAGGXJ010000029.1 GCA_021163105.1 Syntrophobacterales bacterium | reverse complement strand
GGCTGATCGTCCTCTAAGACCAGCTAACCATCGCAGCCTTGGTAGGCCATTACCCCACCAACAAGCTAATGGTACGCGAACTCATCCCTCAGCAGTAGCTTATAAATAGAGGCCACCTTTGGCTTATCCGTCGAAACAGATAAGCATTATCGGGTATTAGCCCATCTTTCGATGAGTTATCCCCAACTAAAGGGCAGATTATCCACGCGTTACTCACCCGTGCGCCACTTTACTCATCCGCCGAAGCAGACTTTCTCGTAAGACTTGCATGTGTTAGGCACGCCGCTAGCGTTAGTTCTGAGCCAGGATCAAACTCTCAAGTTTAAATCCAAAAAATGAGATTACTCTCAAAGCAATTTACATATAAGACCCACAAACCAACTATCTTCCACTATTCAATTTCTAAAGAACTTCAAGTGCCAAGAACGAACCTTGATTTTTAAACCAAAATTTACTTACTGTCAAGAAATATCTTCCCAAAAACAAAATAAAAAGACAACTCCTGACAAACGAAAGACGGCTTTATACGCTCCTCATTCCAAAGAGTCAAGATATATTTTCAAGAAAGATTTATTTCTTTACGTGAGCCAATAAGTCTATTCAGACCGCCCGGAATAGGTCCGGGACAACAAAGAATATCATGCATTTTATCCCTTCGCATATCGGATAATTTGATCTCAAAAAGAGCTTCAATCTCTCAGGGTTTGCTTCGCCAGCCCTGCGAAATTTGTTCCTGCCTCCGGCAGGCAAACAAACCTCTACATCAACAAGCTTCTGTCTTCGCAAGAGCAATACTATAAATATCAAAAACTTGCTATGGAGTATACTCTTTAAGTAGCGCTGCCATCGTCATCCAAGGTGGGAAATTTCACTCCAGCGAATCCTGCACTATTTTTGTGATGTAGATAAGGTTTTTCCCCAAACGCCTTCTTTTTGAAGCAAAGTCAAGATTGAAGGCACAGAAAGGACAGGCCGTTGCAACAGATTCTGTATTCACCGCGTTTAAGAGACTGGTTGCTATTTTCAAGGAAAGTTTGGGGTAAACAGATCGTATGCCGCCTCCTGCTCCGCAACAGGCACCTTCTTCTTCACTTCTTTCCATTTCCTTTACCTCTGCTCCACACAGTCTGAGAATTTCCCGCGGTTCTTCGGCCAGACCTTCGCCCCTGGTTACTCGGCAGGAATCATGGTATGTTATGGTTCTTTCTACTTTTTTCAGGACATCAGGCTTTTCTTTTAATAACTCGTAGATTGTTTCAACCGCATGGTGCACGGTAAATTCGGTCTTTCCAAGAACATCCGGGTAGAAATATTTGAAGCATTTCAGACATCCACTGCAGGGAACTATAATCTTTTTTATCCCTAATGCCCTGAACCGATCCACATTCTTCTGAAAGTATTCCCTCGCAAGGTCTCTTCTACCAGACTCATAGATATAAATTCCACAGCAGCCTTCATCTTTCAGTATCATAAAATCCAGGCCAAGCTTTTTTAAAACTATATATGTTGAGGTTGCCGCATCCTTTACCAGATATGAGGGAAGACACCCCAGATATAAAAGAGTATCGGACTCATGTTCAGGGAATTCTTCCGGCAACCAATCCAGTCTTCGCTCAGGATCGCTACTTACCGCGTTTCCTTTTTCAAGTATTTCTTCTATTCGTTTGTTGTGTTTTTCTGAAGGTGCCAACCCTCTCCGAACCAACTCTTCTCTGGCACTATGGATAATTTCAGTAATTTTGATACCTGACGGGCAAACTGTTTCACACTGCATACACTTTGGACAATTATAGATACTCTCCATCATAAGAGGACTGATCTCTTCTCCCTCAAACACTTTAATGGCTGTTTCGATCCGGTGCATGGGAGAAAACAGGGGTTCTCCTGTAATCTGATAGGTAGGGCAAAAATCCATGCATATTCCACATTCTGTACATGCCCTGGCCTGATTTATTTTATCGTTCACTATCTTTCTCCAAGATTGTTTCTTGCAACCAAAAGCTATTTTTATATTGTAAAATACCGACTACAGAATGAATTGTCCAACCACAAGCAACGGGGTAGCGGAATGAAAGTTTTGTCTTTTTTATTGTAGCAAGCTGCGGGGGATTAAACCCTCCAGATTTCCGATCAAGTCTGTCCTCAACTCCGATTGGGAATCGGGAATGACAAACGAGAAGTGCAGGAAGAATACGAGTAATTATGGCGGAAGTGCATGGGAATCGAACCCACCTGGGACGGTTCTAGCGCCCCACACCGGATTTGAAGTCCGGGAGGCCCACCAGTGACCTTGGCACTTCCGCGCTAATTTGAAATCTTTCCCTATCTCTTTCGATACCGGCTGTCAATCGCTGAGATACTCCGGATCTTTCGTAAAATCCTGAGAGTTATCGAGGATCTGCACCATCACCTCGCTGCCCGCTCTAACAAAATCCATATCTTCAGGAATGATGATTATGCAGTTCGCGAGAACCATGGACTTCAGTATGCCGGAGCCCTGCTCTCCGGTAGTTTCTACGATAACACTTTCTCCCTGATTTCTTACACGGCCCCTGATAAAGTAGCGAAGTCCTTTTTTCTTTTTTATGTCTTCCGCGAGTTTTGCCCTTATGATTTTGCGGAAGATATCTTTATGCCCGGTCATTTTCAGTATCGCGGGCCTTACATACTGTTCGAAGGTGATCATGGATGACACCGGGTTTCCGGGAAGCCCAAAAACTGGTTTACCCTCCCTGGTGCCGAATGTCATAGGCTTACCCGGCCGCTCCGCCACCTGCCAGAATTCAATCTTGATGCCTATATCTTCCATTACATCTTTTACAAAATCGTAATCTCCAACCGACACACCGGCCGACGACACTATGATGTCAGCCCGCAGGGCATCTCTGAATTTTGCAGTTAGATCATCTCTGTTGTCCTTCGCGATACCAATCTGAAGCGGTATGCCTCCGCATTCCATTACCTGTGCCGCAAGAGAATAGCTGTTGCTGTTTACTATCTTTCCGGGTGACCCGGCGCCATCTATACCGATAAGTTCGTCTCCAGTGGCTATAAGCGCCACCATGGGTTTCTGATATACTCTCACAAAAGAACATCCAAGAGCGGACAGCATCCCCGTCTCCGCGGGCCTGAGTAAAGTTCCGGCGCGTATGACCAGATCTCCATCCCTCACATCTTCTCCGGCATACCTGATATTCTGACCTTCTGCGGCCTCCGCGTATATCCGCACGCCGGCATCGTCAGACTTTGTTTCTTCCACCATTACTACGGCGTCGGCTCCCTCCGGAACCGGAGCTCCTGTCATGATTCTTGCTGCTTCTCCAGACCCAACTGTTTTTTGAGGTGTATATCCGGCTGGGATGTCCTCAATAACATTGAGAATAACAGGGTTGTCCGGGCCGGCACCGGTGATATCTTTCGATTTCAGCGCATAACCGTCCATCGCGGAATTGTCTCTCGGAGGTATATTGCGGGGGGCATAGACATCTTCTCCGATGATCCTTCCCAGGGCGCTCAGTATATCCACTTTCTCAAAACCAAGAGAGGATATGGAGCTGAGAATATGATTTAAGGCTTCTTTTACAGTTATCATGATGGCAACAATCCTTTCACTCCGGGAAAATAAATGATTCTGCGCCCGGACTTGTGCATGAAAAACTTTTACTATATTAAACTCGGATTTCTGTCAATATTTCTGAATCATTTCTGCCTTGAATAAATATGGCCTATGTTGTAGGTAGTTCCCTTATTTATGGTCAGGTACCTGGTGATCACGAAGGAGAAACATTATGGGCATTATAGAGACACAGAAAAAGATTAGAAGGCTGCTGGATGACAGGAATGCTATTCTGCTGGCTCACTACTACCAGCGTGATGAAGTCCAGGATATCGCGGATATACTGGGTGATTCACTGGCCCTCAGCATCGAGGCGTCTAAAACGACGGCGGATGTTATTCTCTTCGCGGGGGTGCAATTCATGGCGGAGAGCGCCTCCATACTGTCGCCGGATAAAACAGTGCTCCTCCCGCGCCGGGATGCCGGATGTCCTCTCGCGAACAAGATTACCGCGGAAGAGTTGAAAAAAGCAAGGGCGGAGAATCCGGGTGCAAAGGTAGTTACATACGTCAATTCATCAGCCGAGACCAAGGCCCACAGCGATATATGCTGCACCTCCGCAAATGCCGTTCGCATAGTCAATTCCCTTGAGAACGCACAAACCGTGCTTATGGTTCCTGACGGGAATCTCGCACGTTATACCTCTCAGTTTACGGGAAAGAAGATAATCCCATGGAAGGGGTTCTGTTACGTACATGACAATCTGTCGCCGGAGAAAGTACAAAGGATGAAAGATGAAAATCCAGGGGCTCTGTTTGCCGCTCATCCTGAATGCCGCGCCGAGGTTCTCTCAATGGCGGATTTTGTAGGAAGCACTGGCGGAATACTGAAATTCGCGGGGGAAGCAGATGCGGAAAAAATTATTGTCGGTACAGAACAGGGTATCATGCATCAGCTAAAGAAACAAAATCCCGGCAAAACATTCATACCCGCATCGGATAACCTGATCTGCGAGGATATGAAGCGAATTACACTCGACGACATACTCAGCTCTCTGCTGGGAATGAAGCATGTTGTAGCTGTGCCTGAAGAGATAAGAGTTCCCGCTAATCTCGCCCTGAGCAGAATGCTGAAGGCATCGAAATAACAGTTCACCGTTTACGGTTAAAAAACAGGTAACCCGGAAACCGACAACCCCGATGTAATCGGGGCTACTTGAAAAACTGATTTTTTGCGTGAGGAAAATAGTAGATAAAAAAACACAATTTTCGGATTCCTCCCTCCGAGTGCTTATTGACAAGATTCACAGGGGAGATGATGAAACGGATATCTGCGGTCTTAAGGGGTCCTCGAAGGCATTCATCGCGTCACTCCTTTTCAGAAACACAGAAAAAACCATTCTTTTTATAACTCCTTCCTGTAAGGAGTCGCTTGATGCTTTCCGCGACCTTTCCTTCTTTCTCGGCGAAGAAGATGTCCTGCTTTTTCCCCCGTGGGATATTGTCCATCCGGATGATACACTCTCCCGGCAAAATGAAAATGCCACCGGGCGGGCGGGTGTTCTGTCGAAACTTCTGACAACAAAACCTATTGTGCTGGTTGCTCCCTTGAGCGCTCTTATGCAGAAGGTTGCCCCGGAAGAGATTTTCAACAATTATACCGAGACAATTTCCATCGGAGATGACAGAGACAGGGACAGATTAGCGGAAAAACTGATCGAGGGTGGTTATCAGAAAGTTCCGCTGGTGGAAGAAGCGGGAGAATTCAGCCTGAGGGGATATATCGTCGATATCTTTCCTCCGGCATGCCCATATCCTTTCAGAATGGAATTTACAGGTGACGAGATTGAATCGATCAGGGAATTTGACCCGGCAACGCAAAGGTCCGTAAAAGAAATCGTGGATTTCGTTCTTTTCCCGGCAGGCGAAGTAATGCTGTCAAAAGAATTAAAAAAACTGGCAGTAAGAAATATGCGGATCCGGGTTAATGAATCGGACGTTTCAAGAACAAGAGGGGAGAGACTTATTGACGCGCTTGAAAACGATCTGATTTCTCCGGCAAATCCACAGCTCCTCCCGCTCTTTTTCGGAGGTCTTCATTCCGGGAACAAAGCGAACGATCTGGACACCCTCTTCGAGTATCTTGCCGGAAACAGCCTGATAATCTGTGAAAGTCCCAGCGTAATGGAAAGAGCCGCGGAGGAAATCATAAATGATACAGACAGGTTTCTCCAGAAAGCCGAAGATGAAGGAAGGTTCTATCTCGAAAAGGAATATTTCCTGACATCATGGGACGATATTTCCCGGAGATGCAACGCCCTGCAGAGGGTATACATGGACAGATTGCAATTTGTGGATGCTGTTCCCTTTGAGGTGGAGGAAACAGAATTAAGGAGTGCCCCGGGGTTTCCCGCGGACGGAGAGGGCATCCTCGCCCCCCTCGCGGACAGGATAAAGTCGTGGATCAGCCAGGACTGTCTGGTGACCTTTCTCTGCAGCGAGGGGAATATGCAGAAGATGGAACACCTTCTGGAGGAATATTCTCTCCCGGTTTACAGATCTTCTCATCCCCTTTTTTTCGATCTTGAAGAGATAAAAGGTGGTCGTCTCATCCTGAGGGAGGGAAAAATAACGAAGGGATTTTCATATCCCCGGCTGAAAACGGTTATCGTAAGCGAAGAGGAAATATTCGGAAAGAAGACAAGGGGAAAAAGACGGGCACGCGCCAGGGAAGGATATTTTCTCAGGTCATTCGGAGAACTGGAAAAGGGAAATTTTGTTGTTCATGTGGATCATGGCATAGGTCTTTATCTGGGACTCGAACGATTGACATTCGGCGACACGGAAAATGACTTTCTGCTGCTTGAGTACAAAGAGGGAGACAAGCTCTATATCCCGGTGGACCAACTGACCCAGATCCAGCGATATATCGGTCCCGACGGCCATATTCCAAATGTGGACAAACTTGGCGGCACATCTTGGGAAACTGTCAAGAAGAAGGTTAAACAGTCGGTGCGGGAAATTGCCGAGGGGCTTGTTTCAATCTACGCCGCCAGAGAGATAATGAATGGGCACAGATTTGCTCCTTCCGACAGAGACTATGAAGAGTTTTCATCTTCCTTCGAATTTGAAGAAACACCTGATCAGGCAAGAGCAATTGAAGATGTTTACCATGATATGAGCGACCCAAGACCGATGGACCGGCTTGTATGTGGTGATGCCGGGTTTGGAAAGACAGAAATCGCGCTCAGGGCATCCTTCAGGGCCTCCATGGATGGAAAGCAGGTGGCGATCCTGGTGCCCACAACCATCCTCGCGGAACAGCATTACCAGACATTTGTCGGAAGGTTTGATAAATATCCTGTCCGCATAGAAGTCTTGAACAGATATAAAACAGGCGGCCAGCAAAAAAAGATAGTAGAGGATATAAACAGTGGTCTTGTGGACATCACTATCGGCACACACAGACTACTGCAGAAAGATGTAAAATTCAAGGATCTCGGGCTGGTGATTATAGACGAGGAGCAGCGCTTCGGTGTGGCTCATAAGGAAAAGCTCAAGAAACTGCGAACACTTATCGACGTGCTTACACTAACGGCAACTCCAATACCGAGGACATTGCAACTATCTCTCGTAGGAATGAGAGATCTGTCCGTTATCGACACCGCCCCGCAGAAACGCCGCCCTGTGGAAGTTCACATATGTGAATTCAACGATGATATTATAAGAGACGCGATACGACGTGAACTTGCAAGAGGTGGACAGGTTTTCTTTGTTCATGACAGGGTGAGGTCCATACACAGTATTGCGCGTTTTATAGAAAAACTGATTCCTGAAGCAGAAACAGGCGTGGCGCATGGACAGATGAAGGCAAAAGAGCTTGAGGACATTATGGTCAAATTCGTCCGCAGAGATTTCAACGTCCTCGTCTGTACCACAATAATAAGTTCCGGCATCGATATACCCGCGACCAACACCATAATACTAAATCGAGCGGACAGATTCGGACTTTCCCAACTGTACCAACTGAGAGGAAGGGTTGGCCGGGGAAATGAGAAGGCATACGCGTATCTCCTTATCCCCGAAGAGTCTGTCCTTTCGCGGGATGCCCGAAAGAGGCTTGGCATAGCAAGGGAGTTTTCGGAGCCGGGATCAGGGTTCAAAGTAGCAACTCATGACTTGAGCATAAGAGGCGGAGGGAGTATTCTGGGTGTATCTCAATCAGGACATGTGTCCGCTATCGGCTATGAGCTCTACACAGAGTTGATGGAAAAAACCATCAGGGAACTGAAGGGAGAAAAATATCCGGGAGAAGAGATAGATCCCGAGATACACTTCGGCATACCCGCTTTTATACCGGATGATTTTATTGCGGACATGCATACCAGATTGATGACGTATAAGAAAATATCTATGGCCTCTTCAGAAGACGACCTGGCCGGGTTAAAAGAAGATCTTACCGACTGCTATGGCCTTGTTCCCCCTCAGGTGGACAATCTTATGGATATTATAAGAATCAAAAATATCCTGAAAAAAATAATGGGTGTAAGAATGGAGTACAACGGCAGGGAAATGTTCATTGATTTTCGTGAAGACAGCCCCGTGGATCCTGCCAGAATAGTAGAACTTTCACAGAGAAACGCAAAAGGGGAAATAAGGTTCACGCCGGATGGCAGGCTAACCGTTTTCATGCCTGGCCTCGAGGGAAGAAACATTATAGACGGGGCAAAGCATCTTCTTGGTGAACTGGAGATTGAAGAACGGGGAATATTCTGATAGCATAAACTGGTTTTGAATAATGTAGGGGGAATATATGAAACTAAAAACATTTTTTATCGTCTGCATCTTTGTTATTTTCTCTTCGGCTTCGCTCCATGCCGATTTTGAAGACAGGATCGTCGCCATTGTGAATGATGATGTGATAACCCTTTCTGAACTGGAGACCACCCTTCAATCCTTCATGAAAAGGGTTGAGAAGATTCCTCAGGGGGATCAGCGAGAGAAAATAGTGGTACAGGCTCGGGTGGCAGCCATGGATAAGCTTATAAATAATATGTTGCTTGAGCAGCAAGCGGCAAAGCTCGGCATCGTCGTAACAGATAAAGACGTAGACAAGGCTTTGAAGAACATGCTGAAAGAGAAACATATGTCCTTTGAGAAGTTCAGAGAAGCACTCGCCAGAGAAGGCGGTGTGCTGGATGAGTACAAGGGCGAAATCAGGAGAAATATTATAAATGGAAGGATTATAGAGAAGAAGATAAGATCCGGAATAACTATAAGTGAAGAGGAAGTCGGAGCGTATTACCGCGAGCACAGGGATGATTATGAAGGCAAAGAGTCAGCCAGGATACAACAGATACTGCTCGTGAAACCAGCAAATTGTGATGACAGCACAAAAAGAGAACTGCGTACAAAGGCGGAAGAAATACTGAAAAAGCTGGAGGATGGTGATTCATTTGATATCTTGGTGGGCATGTATTCCCAGGGTCCCGCTGCCAAATCCGGGGGCGACCTGGGTTTCGTTGAAAAGGGAATGATGTTTCCCGAGGTGGACACGGCTGTCTCCAAACTCAGGAAAGGTGAGTCAAGCAAGGTAATAGAGTCTCCCGTGGGGTTCCATATTATCAAAATCATAGACAGAAGAGGCGCCGGGATCAAGCCTGTCGAAGAGGTAAGGGAGGAGATTATCCGGAATATAGGAACTAAAAAGGTAAAGAGAAAATTTCAAGAATGGATGAAAGAACTGAGGGAAAAATCCCTCGTTGAGATAAAGTTGTAACAGTTAAAAAAGCGGTTTATCCCGACCCGTCGGGATTCACAGTTAAAAACAATGGATTGGCAACTGGCAACAGATAAAGAAGGATTCGAGGTTTCAAGGGGTCAAGGGAAAAGATGAAAAACTATAACTGGAAAAACCAACAACCGGTAACCGTGAACCGTTATGAATTATATAAAGATAAGGGGTGCGCGTCAGCACAACTTAAAGAATGTAAATCTTGATATCCCGAGAGATAAACTTGTTATCATAACCGGAGTGTCCGGTTCCGGTAAGTCCTCTCTCGCGTTTGACACCATATACGCCGAGGGCCAGAGACGGTATGTAGAATCCCTCTCAACCTATGCGCGCCAGTTCATAGGACAAATGGACAAACCAGAGGTTGAATCCATTGAAGGCCTCTCTCCTGCCATTGCCATTGAGCAAAGATCCGCGAGCCGTAATCCTCGCTCAACAGTCGGCACTGTAACCGAAATATATGATTATCTGCGGCTGCTCTTCGCCCGCGTGGGAATACCACATTGCTATAACTGCGGCAAACAAATCGATGCCCAGACTGTCGAGATGATGGCGGAGAAAGTTCAGTCCCTTCCTGAAGGCACAAAAATCAATATCATGTCACCCGTTGTCAGAGGCAAAAAGGGTGAATTCCAGAAAGAACTGAAGAAACTGCGAAAAGATGGCTTTGCCCGCGTAAGAGTCGACGGGTCGACAAAAGATCTCTCAGAGAAGATCACACCGAACAAAAATAAACGCCATGATATAGACGTGGTGATCGATAGATTGATTATCAGAACCGGCATCGGAAAGCGATTGAGGGATTCACTGGAAATCGCCACAGGGCTTTCGGGAGGGCTCGTCGGTATCCAGATTGTGGATGGAGAAGATCTGCTTTTCAGTGAAAATTACGCCTGTCCCGAATGCGGCATTAGTATACCGGAACTTGCGCCACGGATGTTTTCCTTTAACAGCCCATACGGCGCCTGTCCTGAGTGTGGTGGGCTTGGAACAAAAATATATTTTGACGAAAATCTTATCGTGCCCGATCCAGGGCTCTCTATAAGAGAGGGGGCAATTGCCCCATGGGAACAGAGGGATTCTATCTATTTTCACCAGATGCTGGAGGCCCTTTCCAAACACTACAGATTTGATATAAACACACCCTTCAACAAACTGCCTGATAGGGTAAGACACGTTCTGCTGCACGGTTCGGGGGATGAAAAGATAGGGTTCTATTTCGACAGAAGAGGAAGAAGACATTTTTACGAAAAGCGTTTCAAGGGTGTGCTCAGCAAACTGGAACAGCTCTACAGAGAGGAAAAATCCGGAGATTCCAGGATGGAACTTTCGAGATACATGAATATAAGTGATTGTCCTGTCTGCGGGGGCGCCAGGCTGAAAAAAGAGAGTCTGTTTGTAACAGTTGGCGGAAAAAATATTGATGAGATATCCCGGATGTCGATTCAGGAATGCATGCACTTCTTTGACAACCTGTCCTTTTCCCGGAATGAGGCCATTATTTCCAAAAGGATACGAAAGGAGATAATGGAGCGGTTGCAGTTCCTTATCGACGTGGGTATGGATTATCTGAGTCTTTCGCGTTCTTCAGGCACCCTTTCGGGGGGAGAAGCACAGCGTATCCGGCTCGCCACGCAGATAAGCTCCGGACTGGTCGGGGTTCTCTATGTACTGGATGAACCTACTATAGGCCTTCATCCGAGAGACGGCATACGGCTTGTTTCTACATTGAAACGCCTGCGCGACATGGGGAACACCGTACTCGTGGTTGAACATGACGCACAGATAATGAATTGCTCGGATGACATTATAGATGTCGGGCCAGGCGCCGGTTTGAACGGGGGCAAAATTGTCTTCCACGGAACTCCCGAAGAGATCCGCAGATCAGATGTCTCACTCACAGGAAAGTACCTTTCGGGCAAATTGACGATTCCCGTCCCGGAAAATCGAAGGTCCCTTTCTGACCGGTTTATAATCATCGAGGGCGCATCGGAAAACAACCTCAGGAATATTGATATAAAGATTCCCGCGAATGTCTTCACCTGTGTGACCGGCGTATCAGGTTCGGGGAAGAGCACCATGGTGATAGAGACCCTTTACAAAACGCTACGACGCAGATTGAACAGGTACAGGGGCAAGTCGGGCAGGATGAAACAGATAAGGGATTTCGGCGGCATAGAGAGGGTTATCACCATGGATCAGCAACCGATAGGGCGCACACCAAGGTCGAACCCCGCCACCTACACGGGTGTTCTTACGCATGTTCGCGACCTCTTCAGTCAACTCCCCGAATCGAGAATGAGGGGTTATAAACCGGGACGTTTCAGTTTCAATGTCAAGGGGGGAAGATGCGAGGCATGCCAGGGGGAAGGCGTGAAGAAAATAGAGATGCATTTCCTCCCCGATGTGTACATAACCTGCGATTCCTGCCACGGAAAGAGGTTCAACAGGGACACCCTGGAAATACTTTACAAGGGGAAAAACATAGCGGATGTCCTTGACATGACGGTCAACCAGGGACTCACCTTTTTTGATAACATCTCCCCGATACGATCAAAACTGCAGCTTCTCTCCGATGTTGGGCTTGGATATATAAAGCTTGGTCAATCCGCAACGACCCTTTCAGGTGGCGAGGCGCAGAGAATAAAACTGGCGAGAGAATTGGGAAGGCGTATGATAACAAACACCCTTTATATCTTGGATGAGCCAACGATAGGTCTCCATTTTGCGGATATAGAGAAGCTCCTTCATGTCCTCGCGCGGCTGGTGGATATGGAAAACACCGTTGTGGTCATAGAACACAATCTTGACGTGATCAAATCCGCGGACTACATCATTGACCTGGGCCCGGAAGGAGGAAATGGGGGAGGAAAAATCGTTGCTACAGGCACCCCCGAAGAGATAGCGGAAACTGAAAAATCTCTCACCGGCAGGTTCCTGCGCGAGATAATGGGTTAATCGGGACCTCGTTATGAATATCAAAATACTGGGAACGGAATCACTCGGCGTAAGAGGGATGTGCTGCCTTGTAACTGTGAAAGATCGCAGGATATTAATCGATCCCGGCATAGCCCTGGGTTATACCAGACACGGATTGCTACCCCATCCATTCCAGGTGGCGGTGGATGAAGTGATACAAAGCAGAATCGTTGATGTGTGGTCCGGTGCCACAGATATAGTAATCAGTCACTTCCACGGCGATCACATTCCTCTCATAAACGCCAATCCTTATCAATTAAACATGGAAAAGATAACGTCTCTGAATCAGGGTGTCCGGGTATGGGCCAAGTCCGGGAATCTCTCCCTCACCGAACAAAAGAGAAAGGATGCCCTTTCGGCTTTCCTGGATATGATCCCGGCGGAAGAAACCAGGGAGGGGATATTAAGCTTTTCCGGAAGTGTTCATCATGGGGATGCCGGGGGAACCGATACAGTTGTAATGACCAGGATTGAAGGCGATTTTGTATTTGTCCATGCCTCTGATATCCAGCTGCTTGGCGATGAAGCGGTTTTACAAATATTGTCATGGCAGCCCGATATCGTGTTTGCCAGCGGCCCTCCTCTTTATCTCGAGAGGCTTTCCGACAGACAGGCAACGATTGCGTGGGAAAATGCCGTGCGTCTTTCGCAAAAAATCGACACCCTCATCCTCGACCATCACCTTATGCGGGGTGAAAGCGGTGCCGAATGGCTGGATAAATTATCGCTGGAAACCGGGAACAGGGTGATATGCGCCGCCGATTTTATGGGGAAACCAAGGATGCTGCTTGAGGCCGAGCGAGGGTCTCTGTATGAAAAGATGCCCGTTCCCGAGGGATGGCACGACGCATATGCCAGGGGCAAGGTCGGCACCGACGGTTATAAAATTCTGCCGCCGGGAACAATTCAGGGTCAATGATCAACTTGAACGGGTAAGAGCCTTGATTTTGTGACTGTTATTATTATAAACTGAAATCGGTAATAAACAAGAGGAAGTTTGTATGCCCATATACGAATTCTATTGTCCCAAGTGTAACACCCTCTACAATTTCTTTTCAAAATCGGTCAACACCGAAAAAGTGCCCCGCTGTCCTCGTTGTAAAACCGGAGAACTGCAGCGCCGGATGTCGGTTTTTTCAGTGGTCTCTTCGGACAGAGGGAAACCGGAGGAGAAATTACCCCCGATGGATGAATCGAAGATGGCAAGGGCGATGGAAATGCTGGGCAGAGAGGCGGAAAAGATAGACGAGGATGACCCCAGACAAGCCGCGGCCATGATGAGAAAACTATCTGAGGCGGCCGGCTTCAACCTTAAGCCGGAAATGGAAGAGGCACTGAACAGGATGGAACGGGGCGAAGACCCTGAAAAGATAGAAGAGGAGATGGGTGATCTGCTTGACAGTGATGACCTGTTTTCTCTGGAAGGCATGGGCAGAAAGATGGGCAGACAGTCGACGCCCCGTGTGGATGAAACACTGTATGATCTATAGAGCATAGGAGGAGGATCATGATAATTCTTTATATACTTGCAGGTCTGGTAGCGGTTATTTTATTATTCCTTGCCCTGAAATTAGCACAGCTCAAAAGCGGTAGAGAGAGGGCCGGGAAAGAATTGGGAAAGATGGTCTATGATAAACTTTCTCCTATCGGTTCCGTGAAAAATCTTTCCATACTTCCTCTCATAGATTTTTATTCAACCGGCGACGATCTGAAGACAGAACCTGGAGTTTCATATCTGATAAAAGCTGACGATACCACTATATTACTGGATGTAGGGTATAACGCAAAAAAGGAGCACCCTTCACCCCTTATTCTGAATATGGAAAAACTCGGTGTAAAGATTGAAGATATTGACATGATGTTTATCAGTCATCTGCATGTGGATCACCTCGGCGGCATGAAAGAACAAAAGAAAAAACAGTTCAGTCTTTCCCAGGGACCGATGCCTGTCCCCGAGTTGCCCGTATATGCACCGGATAATGTCACGCCTTCGGAATGGAACCCGAAACCCCGAGTGGAGATCGTCAGTGAACCGAAGGTCATAAAGAAGGGCATGGCGAGCATAGGACCGATTCCCCGGTTTCTGTTTCTCATGGGATACACACTGGAACACAGTCTGGCTGTCAATGTCGAAGGAAAGGGAATCGTGCTGATCGTAGGATGCGGCCACCAGACTGTTGAGAGAATTATTGAAAGGGCCAAATCTCTGTTCGATGAACCGATTTACGGAATTATCGGGGGGCTGCATTTCCCGGTCAATGGGGGGAGGATAATGGTAGGACCTTTGAACTTGCAAGCTATCGTCGGATCTGACAAGCCTCCCTGGCGCGGCATAAATGAACAGGATGTTATGGATTCCATAGAAGTCATAAAACAGGAAAATCCGCAAATTGTTTCGCTGTCCGCCCATGACAGTTCCGACTGGAGTGTAACCCGGTTCAAAGAGGCATTTGGTGACAGGTACCGCGACCTGAAGGTGGGGGAAGAAATGGTTATTTAGGAATCAAGAATAAATAAGTTATACAGATTGCGCCGTAATTTTGTTTGTTTTCAAGGCGTGTTGAAGCGCTCATAACGAGTTATGTAAGCTTTGGCACAACACAGAAAACAAGTAAAAGGACAAGCAAGATGT
>JAGGXJ010000005.1 GCA_021163105.1 Syntrophobacterales bacterium | reverse complement strand
AAGAGAAATCTATGAAGGTCGGATTTTGCTCGGTCGATTCGCCAAGACAGAGGATATAACACCCGTGTTTGTGTTCTTAGCATCTAAGGATTCCGATTATATGACCGGTCAGGTCTTAAGTGTGGATGGAGGAACGGTGCTATAGAGAAGGAAGTCTAAGCCCATTTACTATTATGGATGATCTCGAAACCAAAAAGAGGCGGGAAGAGTACAGTAAGGGGAAATGGCTTCTCTTCGATGAGATGAACGTGGGTATGGAATTTCCTCAGGTCGAATTTGAAGTCACAAAGGAACTGGTCGAAAAATATTGCGAGGCTATGGAAGATGAAAACGTGGTATTTAGCGATGCCGATGCAGCCAAAAATCAAGGGTTCAGTGGCGCAATAGCGCCGCCGACCATTGTCTGTATCTTTGCTATACCCAGCGCTTTGTTGAGCGGGTTTGTACCAAAGATTATTCCTCCACCTGGCAATATACATTACAGACAGGAGTACGAATTTGTGAGTGTTGCAAGCGTTGGCGATACAATAAATGTCAAGAGTGTCGTAATCAAGAAGGAGATCCGTAGGGAAAGAAAATATATAACAATTGAAAGCGAATATGTTAATCAGGATGGGGAAAAGATCGCAGTGGGGAGAATTACGCCGATCTGGTCAAAATAGGTCTGGGCCACTCTTTTCGTGAAAGGATTTTGGAAAAGCTCAATGGAAATTGGAAATAAACTGCCTGTATTAAAAAAGGATATCACCCAGGAAGGGATTAATCGCTATGCAAATGCTACCGGTGATTTTAATCCGATTCACGTAGATGAGGAGTTTGCCAGGGGCACTCCCTTCAAGGGGACAATCGCTCACGGCTTTTATATTTTTGCATTTGTTTCCGAGCTTATGATGCGTAGTTTCGGGAAAAGATGGACAAATGGTGGTCGTGTGGATGTGAGGTTCAAGAGGCCGGTGAGGCCCGGGGACACAATCACTCTGAGGGCGATCCTGGCAGATCGTGAAATTGCGGGTGGTCTTTCCTGGCTGGTATTTGACGTGGTTTGGGAGAACCAGATGGAGCAGCCGGTCCTTTCCGGGAGAGTTTCTATCCCGGAGTAGCGGTCAGGTACGAAATGGAGATTAAATGAAAATGCCGTTACCTTTGGGAAGGAACATCTATTTTAGATATAACAAGGCTGATACTTGGCCCTTTCTGCATACTTATCCTTGCAGATCTGGGGGCTGAGGTTATAAAAATCGAGGAGCCTGGCGTCGGTGATTATGAGCATCAGATCAAACCGTAATTAATAAACTAAAGGAAGGTGATGAAATGGGATATGAAAATGTGAAATATATTGAGGAAAATGGTATTGGAATTTTGACCGTTGATCGCCCAAAGGTTTTGAATGCACTTAATGGTCAGACGATAAGAGAAATTCGATCCGTTTTGGGTGAGGTGAAAGGGAATGAAGCGGTCAGGGTATTAGTCATCACGGGATCGGGAGAAAAGGCCTTTGTTGCAGGGGCCGATATCGGTGAAATAAAGGATTTGGGGTTGAAGGATGGTTTTGATTCAATGAGAACTGGCCATCAGATGAACTATGATATTGAAACGTTAGGGATACCCACAATAGCTGCTGTTAATGGGCTGGCTCTTGGTGGTGGTTGTGAGTTGGCTATGTCATGTTCCTTACGTATAGTTTCAGAAAATGCCAAACTGGGCCTGCCGGAACTCGGGCTGGGTGTTATTCCCGGATATGGGGGCACCCAAAGACTGGCCCGATTGATTGGTAAAGGGCGGGCTCTCTGGTATCTGCTTACCGGTGACATGATTGATGCCGCCACATCAGTTGAACTTGGTCTGGCCAACATGATGGTTAAGCCCGAAGAGTTGATGGAAAAAACATTGAAAATTGCCGGGAAAATTGCAAGCAAGGCTCCTTTGGCAGTGAAGATGGCGCTGACCGCCGTAAAATATGGTCTGGAAACAGACCTTGAAACCGGTCTTATCCTGGAGATAGCTTTGGCTAATCTAGCTATTGCCAGTGAGGACAAGAACGAAGGGATATCAGCCTTTTTCGAAAAAAGGAAGCCTGAGTTTAAAGGTAAATAAAAGATAATATTTAAGACTGTATCGCATGATGAGATAAATTCCTTTAGTGGGGAAATATGGATAACTTAAGTTGAAAGGAGAGAAAGAAAATGGCGATCAAAAAAGTTTTGGTAGTTGGTTTGGGATTGATGGGAAGAGGTATTCTTCAGGTTTGTGCACAGAATGGTTTTGAAACGTATGGTTATGATGTATCTGAAGATGCGGTTAAAAAAGCCGCAGGCCATATAGAGAAGAGCCTGGACAAACGAGTCCAAAAAGGGAAAATGACCGAAGCTGATAAAGATAAGATTTTGTCAAATATCAAGCCGGTTACGGATTTAAGTGAGGCCAAGGACGTAGACCTGGCGATTGAAGCTGTCTTCGAAGATATCAAGATTAAGCAAGATGTGTTCAGAAAACTGGATGAGGTTTTGCAGCCTAATGCTATTCTTGCATCAAATACTTCGGCGTTGCCTGCAACCCCACTTGCGTCAGTAACCAAAAGACCTGACAAATTCATGATTATCCATTTTCATCAACCGCCTACGGTTATGCGGCTTATTGAATTGGTGAAAGCTATTCAGACCAGCGATGAAACTGCTGCCCTGGCCGTGGAATTTTGTAAAGCTATAAACAAGGATCCGGTTCAGATCAATGTTGATTGCCCCGGATTTCTAACAAACCGAACCATGATTCCCCTTTTGAATGAAGTGATATATTGCATCTATGAAGGAGTTTCCACCAAAGAAGATATTGATTTAGCCTTCAAGTCCGGTTTTAACTGGCCCATGGGTCCGGTGACTTTGTGTGATTTTATCGGCCTGGATACACTACTTCATATTATGGAAGATTTACACGCACGCCGAGGTGGGGATAAATTTATACCCTGTCCTCTTTT
>JAGGXJ010000122.1 GCA_021163105.1 Syntrophobacterales bacterium | reverse complement strand
CCTTCGAGTCGTTCAAGAGCTATGTCTGGGCATCGATTGTCAGCGCCAATCTGTTGACACTAGCACGAAAGCAGGTGGCATAAAGGGTCTTTAGGCTGAAAATCAGCAGAACCACAGAAGGCAATGGAGAAGTGTATCTAAAATCAAGTACTTAGGGACTACACAGCCAGAAGCATCATACAATTCGTTTCTATCACAACGAATTGTAGTTTTGACGTGCCTGGTTGTAGTCTTCATTCCTGAAAAAAGGGCATTTCTGGATGGGCACTAACTAAAAACTAACCGCTAACAGTTTTTTTAACCGTGAACCGTGGAACTGTGAACCTGAACAGTTACTTTTTTATCGAAGAAAATAGCCTGTTTTCAATATATTTTCCCAATAATGCCAAATCATTTAAAAAACTTTCTTGACAATATATAGTATTAGAAGTATCCTCCGACCACAATATGTTGTGTTTATATAATAGAGAACGGGGGGATAATTCATGCGCAGCAAAATAAGGAAGAGAGACGGACGCCTGACGGGGTTCGATGCGGTAAAGATCACGAACGCTATCGCAAAAGCTGGAATAGCAACCGGGGAATTCGACGAAAAAGAGGCAAAAAGACTTACGATAAAAGCACTGAACCTGGCCGAAAAGCTCTTTGACAACAATATCATGACCGTTGAAGAGGTACAGGATATTGTTGAAGAGGTGCTCCTCGCTTCTTCACACCGCAAGACCGCCAAATCATATATCATATACAGGGATCAACACGCGAGACTGAGAGAAATTACCAATAAAATGGAGGTTGATCTTGTAGACCAGTACTTGGGAAAACTTGACTGGAAGATAAATGAAAACAGCAATATGGATTATTCCCTCCAGGGGTTGAACAACTATCTCTCCTCCGAAGTAAGTAAGGTCTACTGGCTAAACAAGATATATCCCGATGAAATCAAGAACGCCCAGATGAATGGTGATTTCCATATTCACGATCTCAGCATTCTCTCCGTCTATTGTGTCGGGTGGGATCTGCATGACCTTCTGATAGAAGGCTTTCAGGGGGCATCCGGAAAAGTGGAGAGTAAACCCGCGAAACATCTTCGCAGCGCCCTCGGACAGGTAGTTAATTTCTTCTATACGCTTCAGGGAGAAGCGGCGGGCGCGCAGGCATTCTCAAATTTCGATACGCTTCTCGCCCCTTTCATAAGATACGATAACCTGGGGTTTAAAGAAGTAAAACAGGCTCTTCAGGAGTTTATCTTCAATATAAATGTTCCGACACGTGTGGGGTTCCAGACACCATTTACCAATGTCACACTTGATGTAAAAGTGCCGACATACTATGCCGACCAGGGCGTTATTATAGGCGGAAAACCACAGAACGAAACATATAAGGAGTTCCAGGAAGAGATGGCCATTTTCAACAAAGCCTTCCTTCAGGTAATGGCCGAAGGTGATGCCAAGGGGCGTGTCTTTACCTTCCCGATCCCCACATATAATATCACTAAGGATTTCGACTGGGAAAACCCCGATCTTGAGTATTTGTGGGAAATGACGGCAAAATACGGAGTGCCCTATTTCTCAAATTTCGTCAATTCCGACATGAATCCGGAAGACGCAAGAAGCATGTGCTGCAGGCTGAGGATAGATAACAGAGAACTTGAGAAAAGAGGAGGAGGTCTCTTCGGGTCCAATCCTCTGACCGGTTCGATCGGCGTAATAACAATCAACATGCCGAGAATTGGCTATCTTTCAAAAACGGAAGATGAATTTATCAAACAAGTAGATCATCTTATGGCGCTGGCAAAGGAAAGCCTTGAGATAAAAAGGAAGGTTCTCGAAAAATTCACCGACAAGGACCTGTATCCCTACACAAAATACTACCTCAGAGATGTGAAAAAACGTTTCGATGAATACTGGAAAAACCACTTTTCCACAATAGGTCTCGTGGGAATGAATGAGGCGTGTCTCAATCTCATAGGAAAAAATATAGCTGATTCCGAAGGAGAGAAATTCACAAAAAGAATACTCGATTTCATGAGGAACAGACTGGTTGAATTCCAGGAGGAAACCGGGAACAATTACAATCTTGAAGCAACTCCGGCAGAGGGAACAGCATACAGTCTCGCCAGAAAAGACAAGGAGAAATATCCTGATATTATCTGTGCCACCAAGAACGAAGACGCTAATGCGGAGATGTTCTATACCAACTCTACCCAGCTTCCCGTAAACTTTACCGATGATATTTTCGAAGCGCTGGATCTCCAGGATGAGATTCAGACCAAATATACAGGGGGAACGGTTTTCCATATCTACGCGGGTGAACGTATTGAGGAGCCTTCCGCAGTAAAAGTGCTGGTACGCAGGGTATGTGATAAATACCACCTTCCCTACTTTACCTTTTCCCCCACATTCAGCGTGTGTCCAAATCACGGCTATCTTAATGGGGAACAATTTACATGTCCGACATGCGAGGCACCTTGTGAAGTCTTTTCCCGCGTGGTCGGTTATCTGCGTCCGGTAAAACAATGGAACAAGGGAAAGCAGGAAGAGTTCAAAACCAGAAAGACGTTTCAGGTGTAATCAGATGAAGATTGGAGATATACAAAGATTCTCGTTGATTGATTATCCAGGTAGGATATGTGCCACTCTGTTCACCCAGGGATGTAATTTCAGGTGCCCGTACTGTCATAATCCGGAACTTGTGATACCATCACTGTACGTGGAAACAATGGCAGATGATGAAGTCTTCAGTTTTCTCGAAAAGAGGAGGGGCAAACTTGACGCTGTAAACATCACTGGGGGAGAACCCACATTACAACCCGATCTTATTGAGTTTATTAAAAGGATAAGATCGCTGGGCTATATGGTCAAGATTGACACAAATGGATCATTTCCGGAGGTCCTGAGAAAACTGATCGATGGTAAGCTCTTGGATTATATAGCCATGGACGTCAAGGCGCCCCTCGAAAAATTTGAAGAAGTTACCAGATCCTCCATAGCCCCTGAAAATATCGAGGAGAGTATAAAACTGATAATGAACTCCGGTATCGACTATGAATTCAGGACAACTATAGTAAAATCCCTCCTGACAGAGAAAGACGTAGAGAAGATAGGTATTCTTACAGGTGGGGCCAGATGCCATGTGCTGCAAAAATTTGTGCCCTCAAAAACCCTGGACCCCGGATTCATGAACGAAGACATCCACACCGACAAGGAAATAAACAACATGAAAGAAAAACTGGAAAAGCTGGTGCAATCCGTTGTCGTTCGTTAAAATTTGTGTAACAGTTTACGGTTGTCGGTTCACAGTTCACGGTTTTCCCAATAACTTATGTAACCACTGGGCTTGCTTGATGAGCGAGACCCGACGATTGAAGCATTTTGAATATTGATTTCAATTCTCTGTTTTTTTCAACCGCGAACCAATAACTGTAAACCATGAACGATTACGAGTTTGTAAAAGTTTTCTACGTCTTGTGATTATTTGCTTGTTGATATATAGTGCAGGAGTAAGGATAACAATCCTTAATTAAACGTAAACTTCTCTGTCTCCGGATTATCCGGATTAGATACAGGATATTTTCCAAATGACCGATTCGATAAAACATGCAAAAGAGGTTCTCAAGATAGAGGCGGAGAGTATCCTGGAACTCGTCGACAAGATTGACGCCGGTTTCTCCAGAGCCGTCGAATTTATATGCGAGGCTAAAGGCAGGGTAATCGTAACGGGAATCGGAAAATCGGGTCTCGTGGGGAAGAAGATAGTGGCGACATTGACGAGCACGGGAACACCTGCCATCTTCCTCCATCCGGTAGAGGGATTGCATGGAGATCTCGGGATCGTGACCAGGGATGATGTGATGCTTGCCATATCCAACAGCGGCGAAACGAGTGAATTAAACACACTTATCCTGAGTGTAAAAGACATAGGTCTCTCTCTTATTGCCTTTACCGGCAATATGAGTTCAACCCTCGCAAGAAATAGCGATGTAGTTATAGACGTGAGCGTGGACAGGGAGGCATGTCCTTTCGGCCTTGCACCCACATCAAGCACCACCGCTACATTGGCCATGGGAGATGCCCTGGCTGTTGCTCTTGTCGAGAAGATGGATTTTACCGAAAGAGATTTCTATAAATTTCATCCGGGAGGACATCTCGGGCAGAGATTGATGGCAAGGGTAAAGGATGTCATGATCGGCGGCGATGATATACCAGTAGTGTTTTCCGGAGCATCCGCGCTTGAAACCATTGAAAAAATGGACAGGAAAAACCTTGGTTTCATATTTATAACAGACAGAAAAAAACATCTCTTGGGCATCCTTACCGACGGAGATCTAAGGCGGCACATCAGAAAGGGAACAAAACTCAAGGGAAGGCCCGTGGACGACCTGATGACGGAAACGCCCAAGACCATCGCTCCCGACACATCTCTGGCGCGAACCATAGAGATCATGCAGACGGACGAGATCACTGCATTGGCAATAATAGACAGTGATAAACATCTTGAAGGATATGTCCACCTCCATGATATATTGGGAAGAGGCGGAACCATAAAAATTTCCATACCGTAATAGAAAAGAATTTGAAGCAACATGTGGCATAATCCACGCCCATCAACAGATGACCCTGAATAAAATGCACAAAGACTGCTTTATTGTCCGTTGTCTCAGATGCGGGCAAAAAAACCGTATATTCCGGAGTCGACTGAAAGACCGGCCTGTCTGTGGCAGATGCGGGTTCTCTCTGGACGAGCTTATAGTGAAATGCCTTCACTGCGGAGCCAAAAACCGCATACCGGAGAGCAGACTCCAAGATCTTCCCCTCTGCTCCAAGTGCAAAAAACCTCTCTATTATGAAGATATGGAGAAAAATGATGACTCTTCGTGATAGAATTTGTAAAGGTCTTTTTGCTCAAGACTCACACTTCGCATCCCGCTGGGTAACTGGTTTCTTTTTCAGCTTTTTCCCAAAGCATATCTGACTCTATCTCTGGAATTATTATCGATGTCTCTTGTTTGTTTTTTCCTTCTCACGTCGTGCACGCTCGACATTTTCCCTGTTCATTCCCAAAAAAATCCGGTAAGGACCGGGCGTTCCCTTAGGGGAAAAGGCCACACGATCACGGGGGGAAGGAGTTATTGTCAAATGTTGTGTATGGGACCATTAGGCAGCGATCCTCGTTTCTTCAATACCATTGATAAACTTTGTTCCTTCAACCACTTTTTTTAACTTTTCATAACCGGAAAGGCGTTGCCATTT
>JAGGXJ010000060.1 GCA_021163105.1 Syntrophobacterales bacterium | reverse complement strand
TAACTAGAATTTACAAAATCACCATAACTTATTGATACTTCTTAATATATGCCAAGTAATACACGAATTTAAATAACGCAAGTTACTTGCAATTATAATGTCCCGATTCATCGGGGCATAGCGGAGCTTTTTATGAGCACATCAAGTTTTGTAGATTAAATATTTTGACAATAAAGCGGGTCTCTTTTAAAAAACCAGAGGAGTTGATCAATCAGCTGATAATTAATCTCTCGCGCAATAGCCTTTTTCACCTCTATGGCATGGTTTGCGTACAGAATACTGATTTTAAAATGTATGAACAGGAATTGGACACTTTTGAGATAATAACTCAAATACAAGAAAGAGTCAATTGAAAACTTGGTTCCACCATTAACGCCCAGCACTGTCAGATGTTGAGACATCTCAACTGATTGCCTTCTGCCTTAACAGGTGGTCCGCGAGCACCATGCTGACCATTGCCTCGCAAACGGGAATGATACGGGGAATAACAGACACATCATGTCTTCCCGTAACTGAGAGGGTTGTGCTTTTACCGTGAATATCAATAGACTGCTGGGTTTTTTCGATGGATGCAATGGGTTTGCACGCAATTCTCATAACAATATCTTCACCGTTCGTTATCCCCGCGAGGATACCCCCGGCATTATTCGTCGCAAATCCTTCCGGCGTTATCGGGTCATTGCATTCAGACCCTGGCATTTTAGCGGCCCTGAAACCGGCGCCTATTTCAACGCCCTTGACCGTTCCTATACTCATCAGCGCCTTTGCCAGATCGGCATCGATTTTATCAAACACCGGCTCGCCAAGACTGGGAGGGCATCCCTTCACAATTATTTCCACAATCCCGCCGAGAGAATCGCCCCTTTCCCTTGCCTCTTCCAGCCTCTTTTCCATTTTTTCGGCCGCTTTCATGTCGGGGCAGAACAACCTGTTTCGCCAAATATTATTCATCGACAGGTTCTCAACTGCAACACCACCCAGTTCTACCGTATATGCGGTAATTTCCATGCCTTCGCTGGCAATTATCTTTTTCGCGATGGCCCCGGCGGCTACCCGCGCCGCTGTTTCCCGGCCTGAAGCCCTGCCGCCGCCACGGTAATCCCGAATGCCGTATTTCTTGAAATAGGTAAAATCACCATGTCCCGGCCTGAACAGATCTTTAATCTGATTGTAATCTCCGCTTCTGACATCCCTGTTTGTGATAACAATGGAGATGGGCGTTCCCGTGGTCTTTCCCTCAAATGTACCCGAAAGAATTTCGGCGATATCCTCTTCCTTCCTGGGTGAAGATGACGTGTGCTGCCCGGGTCTTCGCCTGTCCAGCTCTCTCTGGATATCCGATTCATTCAGGGGTATATTCGGAGGGCACCCATCCACTACCACGCCGGTCGCCTTTCCATGCGATTCTCCCCACGTAGTTACCTTGAAAACTATTCCTGTTGTATTTCCCGACATGATTCTTCCTCTGGTTTATCTATTCCGTTTAGTCTGGCGGTTCTGGTTTAAAAATCTGCAGATCTCATCCGCCACCTTGTTGATCCCTTTATCTGACGTATCTATGGTCAGATAAGCCAGTTCCCGATACACGGGCTCTCGCTTTCCGAGAATTACGGAACACTCAGTGACAAGATCATCGTGTGAAAGTGACGGCCGATGGCTCATGCTCTTCTGATCGGAAAGCATCCTCTCCACTATCGTTTTTACATCGGCTGAAAGCCAGACAAAAAGGCCGTTACTTTTCAGGATCTCTCTGTTTTCCAACGCCTCAAATGCGCCGCCGCCGGTGGCTATGATACAGTTCCTGTTCAGCCCCAGTTCCCTGATTGCTTCTTTTTCCTTTAAGCGAAATGCATCCCATCCGCCTTTTTTCACTATTTCCGTAATCGGCATTCCCGCTTTTTCAATGATGACTTCATCCGTGTCATAAAATGAGAGTTTCAACCTCTCTGAGAGCCTCTTTCCCACTTCTGTTTTTCCCGTACAGCGATATCCTGTTAAGATAATGTTTTTCATATGTACAACTTTTTGAATTCATCCCAGAAATTTGGGAAAGATTTTTTCACACACTTCTTATCTTCTATCTTTATCCCCGGCACCACGAGCCCCGCCACAGCGAAACTCATCGCGATCCGATGATCATTGTATGTCTCGATTTCAGCGTCGTGCGGAACTCCTCCTCTGATAATGAGACCATCGGCCGATTCCTTTGCGTCAATACCTGTCCTGTTTAATTCATTGACCAGTGCTTCAAGCCTGTTGCTTTCCTTTAAGCGCAGGTGAGAAACATTCTTTATCACCGTTACCCCTTCTCTGAAAGCCGCTAAAATGGCAAGGGACGGAACCATGTCGGGCATGTCCGACATGTCGAACTCATAATCTCCCCTGCTCAATCCCTTTCCGGTTACCTCCACAAAGTCTTCACCTCTGGAAACATGGCATCCCAGCAACTCGATTATCCGGAGAAACGCAATGTCTCCCTGCCGTGTCTCCGGGTTTATATTTACAACCTTGACCTTTCCCCCTGCAAGCACCGCCGCGACAAAAAAGTAAGACGCGCTCGACACATCCCCTTCAATCAGGTATTTTCTGCCGGTATATCCCTGTTGCGCATTTACTTTAAATTCATTCTGCCCCCTTTTTTCGACCTCCACACCGAAATGACGCATTCCATCAATTGTCATATCGATATACGGCATGGAAGGGGTCACGCCCCGAAGCTCAAGCTCAACATCTCTTTGTGAATAAGGGGCGGATATAAGAACGGAGGATATATATTGACTGCTCTCGGCATTTGTAAAGACTACTCTTCCACCGCGCAATCCACCACCCTGTACAGTAACCGGCGGATAACCATTAACACATTGAGAAACAACTCCCAATGTTTCCAGTGCGTCAAGAAGGGGTTTTACGGGCCTTTCTCTGAGGCGGCTGCTTCCATCCAGCGTTACATGCCCACTGCCTAACGACACCAGCGTTGCCAGGAACCTCAGGGCCGTGCCGTTGTTTCCCAGGTGGATAGTCTTTCCCGGATTTTCTATCCTGCCGTCTGTCCCCGTCAAAATGATATCATCTTTCGCTACAAGTATACCGGCGCCGAGAGAACGAAGGGCATTAATCAGGTATTCCGTATCTTCCGAGAGCAGCGCATTGCGCAGAAAAGATTTTCCCCCGGCAAGCGAGGCAATCACTAATGCCCTCTGTGTGTAGCTCTTCGAACCGGGCACTGCAACCGATGCGTTAAGATTCTTTATTTGTCTTATCTCTTTCATTCATCAACTTTTCCAATACAACTTGCTTCATTAAATCAAGTGGCGGCCGGAGCCCCGTCCATATCCTTATCTGCTCCGCCCCCTGATATATAAACATGGGAAGACCCAATATAACAGAACATCCCGCCTCTCGGGCATCTTTCAAAAGTCTTGTTTCTAATGGATTGTATATCATGTCCATAACACACCCGAAGTTCGAGAGCGCCTCTGCCCTTACAGGAGATATTTCCATATTGGGAAACATTCCCGCGGGTGTGCTGTTAATCAGACAATCCGCATTGATTTTTTCCACTTCTGAAATCGGATAAAATTTGCATCCAAATTCTTTTGCCAGTTTCTCACCTTTCGCTACAGTCCTGTTCAGGATAACCGGTGTTCCACCTTCCTGCAAGATGCCGAAAGCCGCCGCCCGTGCGGCCCCTCCGGCCCCCAGTATAGCAAAGGTCTTTCCCTCAATTTCAATAGTTTCTTTCAGCGCGAGTGTAAACCCTGTCCAGTCGGTATTGTCACCTTTAAGTTTTCCGTCAGTAAAGGTCAGTGTATTGACGGCTCCTATCATCCCGGAGCTTTCGCTGACCTCGTCAAGATAGTCCATGACCATGGTCTTGTGAGGAATGGTTATGCTCGCTCCCCGGATATTCATCTCTTTAATTTTTCGCGTGATTTCCCGGGCATTCTCCACCTGTATCGCAATATAGCGCGCGTCTATCTCCATTTTTTTTAAAGCCGCATTGTGCATCACCGGGGACAGGCTGTGCTCTACCGGGTTTCCAAAGAGGGCATATATATTTTTGTTATTTTTCATGGTGTAAAATCGCGTCAATCTCTCTTGTTTCTTTTACGGTCAGCTGGCCGGGGGCGGACTGCGCCCCCGCTTCGAGGGAGGCAAAACTGAGATATGAGCCGAACAGGGGCGAGGCAACCCTGCTCATTCTCCCCTTCGAACCCATGCAGAAAGCTATAATATCGCGTTTCAGTTTTTTGACATAATTAACCAGTTGCAGTATGACAAGATTGTCTTCCATGAGGTTGGCAAACGTAACAATCTTGATGATATCCGCCCCCTTTTCAGCGCATTCATTATAAATATCAAGCAGCCGCGTATATGCCGGCGTTCCGTTAAAGTCGTGATGGGAAACGATCAGTTTTGTTCGATGGTTGTATTTCTCTATTGTTTCATGGATCTCTTTCAGAAAAGCCTTTTCTGTACTCATTTCCATATCAACATAATCTGCACCCAGAATGACAGCTTCACGCAGCAGATCCACCCTCGCGTTTTCTTCTCCCGTGAAATATCCTCCTTCATCCCGCTTTCTGTTTGTTACAAGAACCTTCTCCCTGCTCGCGGAAAGCAGCTGCTTTAAATTCACCTGTTTTATTGAATCGATCCGCAGTTCAACGATATCGGCTAACGGAAACGCCCGTTCCATCTGTTTTAATGCTTCTTCATTATCCTGTGCTACAACAGGAATACAGATCATAACTTGCTGTCTCCCCTCGGATACGATCCCAGTATTTTGACGAATGTGCACTTGTCCTGAAGACTTTTCAGGCATTCTACAATCTCTTCATCCTTTGCATGACCGGCAAAATCGACAAAAAACAAGTACTCCCACATCCGGCCTCGAATGGGATGCGATACTATCTTCAACAGATTAATTTCCTTTTCGACAAAAGGCTGCAGTGAATGATAGAGCGCGCCCGGCTCATGACGCGTCCCGAACAGAACCGACGTCTTGTCCATGCCGGTTGGCTCATTTGCCCCTTTACCGATAACGAGAAACCGTGTCATATTTGATGAATAATCTTCAATACCTCCGGCAATAATATTCAGTCCGTATTTCAAAGCGGCCTCGCGACTGCCCACAGCGGCTATTTTATCATCTTCAAGAGCCATCTGTACGGCTTTTGCTGTGCTCTCCATCTCGTGGAGAGAGCATAGCGGCAAATTTTTCCTGAGCCAGCCCTGGCACTGTGCCAGTGCCTGGGGATGTGAATAGACCTTCTCCAATCCATCCAATCCCTTTCTTATTGATATCAGGGAATGGTTGATCGGAAGATAGATTTCATCTATGATCTCCAGTGGTGTTGAAATCAGACAATCCAGGGTAAGCTTAACCGTTCCCTCAAGAGAATTCTCTACCGGCACCACCCCCAATTGTGCCTCCCTTTTTTCCACCCGGTCAAAGACATCGAGGATGCCCTGCTGTGGTGATAAGAGTACACTCTTCCCAAAATGCGATTCGGTGGCCAGATGGCTGAATGACGCATCAGGCCCCAGATAGGCAACCTTCACGGGTAGTTGAAGGGCTTTTGATGCCGACAGTATCTCACAGAAAATCTTTCTCAAAGATTCTTCAGGCAACGGGCCACTGTTGATTTCGCACAGGTCTCGGAATACCTTGCTTTCCTGTGAGGGATCGTAGATCTCCAGATTTTCCCCCGTTTTCAACTTCCCGATTTCTATCGACAGCTTTGCCCGTTGGTTTAACAACACTACGATCTGTTTATCTACTTTATTAATTTCGTTTCTCATCTGTTTCAGTGATTTTTCTGTCATTATCTCAATCCCTCGATTGTTTCGCGGATAAGCCTTTTTTCCACCGAACCATTGCTGAACGGAACACCGAGTTTTTTCAACAATACAAAATGTATCGAATCGCCTTTTTTCTTCTTATCCGTTTTCATTCCGGATATAATATCCGCGGTTTCGATGGATTCAGGAATTTTGTTAAGAAGCCCGGTGTTTTCAATAAGTTTTTCTATCATGTTCCGTTCTCCGGTCGACAGATAGTTCAGCTTTTCGGATATCCTGGCCGTTGCGATCATGCCAACCGACACGGCATTGCCATGCGATATTGTATATCCTGAGGCTGTCTCAATTGCATGGCCCAGGGTATGACCAAAGTTGAGAATTCGGCGTATACCCGCGTCTTTCTCGTCTATCTCAACAATTCCTCCCTTTATTCTACATGTTCTCTCGACTATTGTTTCGAGAATATCCGGGTTTCGATTTTTGATTGCTTCACCCTCCCGTTCCAGCAGATGAAAGAGCTCGACATCGTCAATAACACCGCACTTAATAATCTCCGCCAGACCGTTATTGAATTCATCATCCGGGAGTGTCTCAAGAAACTTAAGGTCCGTAAAGACCATCTTAGGCTGAAAAAACGTCCCCAGCAGGTTTTTCCCCTCGGGCAGATCTATTCCTGTTTTTCCTCCTATGCTGCTGTCCACCTGCGCCAAGAGGCTGGTTGGTACCTGGATATAAGGTATGGATCTCATATATATGGAGGCAACAAATCCGGTCACATCGCCCGTTACACCTCCGCCAAGGGCGACCAATGCGGAGCTTCTGTCCGCCCCCATTTCAATAAGTTTCCTTACTATAGAAGAAACGGTATCAATATTCTTTGAGGCTTCCCCAGCGGGAAACTCTATCAAGTCCGCCGGCAGATTCACTCCTCTCAGTATTTCCAGAAACTTTTCCCCGTAAATGGAAGACACATTGGAATCCGAAATCACTATATATCGCCGGGCCACATTTTTTTTCGCAATAAGAAGCCCGATGCGATCAAGAATATCGTTCTCAATGAATATATCATAAGAAAGATTGGAGCGTCTGTCGAGATTTACCCTTATTTTTTTCATTGCGATACCTTCATTTCATGCCTCATGAATTGTTCAAGTTTTCTCACTTCGTCCATAAGCCTATAGAACTTTTCAGGCTTGAGAGACTGTCCTCCGTCAGAAACGGCTTTGTCGGGTTCAGGATGAACCTCGATCATAACGCCGTCGGCCCCTACAGCCAGAGATCCTCTTGTCAGCGGTTGAATATATCTCCAGTGACCGGCCGCATGGCTGGGATCAATGATTACCGGCAGGTGGGTCAATCCCTTTAAAACCGGCACCGCGCTGATATCCAGTGTGTTGCGGGTTGCCGTTTCAAAAGTACGGATTCCTCTTTCACACAAAATAACATCATCATTCCCCGATGAAATGATATATTCAGCGGACATGAGAAGTTCCTCTATGGTTATCATCATTCCACGCTTGAGAAGTACCGGCTTTTTTGCCTTTCCCACCTTCTTCAACAGTGCGAAATTCTGGACGTTTCGGGCGCCTATCTGCAATATATCCGCGTACTCTTCCACTATATCCACTTCCGAAGTGTTAAGTACTTCCGTGATAACAGGCATCCTCGTCTTTTCTCCGGCCTCCTTTAAAAGCTTCAGACCCTCTTCTTCCATTCCCTGGAAACTGTAAGGGGAAGTCCTCGGCTTGTACGCGCCTCCTCTTATTATGTTGGCTCCGGCCTTTTTTACTATAAAAGCGCTTTCCATCATCTGTTCTCTGCTCTCTATGGAACAGGGGCCGGCCATTACGACAAAACCCGCTCCGCCGATTTCCACATCACCGACCCGGATAACGGTATTCCCCTCTTTGGCCTCCCGGCTTGCCAGTTTGTAAGGCTTCAGGATAGGAATTACTTTTTCGACACCTGAAAGAGACTCAATAACCTTTAAGTGCTCTTTCCCCCGATTATCTCCCACAGCGCCTATGATTGTACGTTCGACACCGGGGGATGGATGAGACATGTAACCAACTGATTTAATCCAACTGATAACTCTGTCGATCTGTTCATCCGTTGCATTCTTTTTCATTACAATTATCACTTTTCAAAACCCTCCCTTTAATAATAAAAAGCCATGGTGTTTAATCACCATGGCTCCACAAACAAAAAAAGCCATGGTGCAGAATCTTTCGATCTACCCATGGCTTTTAGATTTTATCTTTTTTAGAGTGTTACTTCCTCCTCAGCGCCGGGCAGACCTGTGCACCAAAATACCAAAAGTAACCAAGATAACTGTTAAGATAATTATGTCCGCCCATAAGAAACTCCACTTTCCAAAATTAGTTTGTGATAAGAGCATAGACCTCAGACTATGTCAAGAGATTTTTCAACAATTGTCAGAAGCACGTAATCTGTCCGGTTCGCAATGGTCTCCGGCAGGTGGTCAGTGAGTGACTCCCTGATACAATTTTCTGTTTGACTTTCAAGCGTTCACGTTATAGGGAACGTATGTTTTCGAAAGGGTATTGTAATGACAGGTTTTCCGGCAAAGGGGCTTTTGAATTTATCCAGCTTGCTTAGCCTCGCTCTTAGCAGGGGTAAATGGCCTGTCATCTCTGTGGTATAACAAAACAACAGATAGAGAGATGTAAAGGGTCATGGGCAATTAGCCGCATGACCTTTTTTTTGGGGGGAATAATGGTGATGCACGAGATAATATGGCACGGCAGGGGCGGCCAAGGGGTTGTCCTGGCGGCACAAATACTCGCAGAGGCAGCTTATATTCAAGGATTTCCGGGTGTTACATCCGCGCCTACCTTCGGACCTGAGAGAAGAGGAGCGCCCCTTACTGCCTCGACAAGAATATCGGACACAACGGTCAGAACCTTCTCGCAGATCGCGTCGGCCGATATCGCCGTTATCCTGGATGAATCTCTGTTTAAGATCGCAAACGGCAAGGGAAAAATTAAAGAAAGCGGTCTGGTTATTGTCAACACGACGCTGACACCTCAACAGATCGAACCCGAAGGAAACTTTACGGTGGCTACGGTTGACGCTACCGGCATAGCGGGAGAATATCGTCTCAGTATGAGCGGATCTCCTGTTGTGAATACCCTTCTTCTCGGGGCACTCTCCATGGCATCGGGTCTTGTCTCTCTTGAAAACATCGAAAAGGGATTAAAGAAAAAAATGCCGCGAAATAAGGCATTTTCTAATTTTCAGGCCATTCAAGCGGTCTTTGAAAGAACGCTTTACGTAAAGAATAAGGAATAACCCGAAATTCAGGGCTCAGGAGAAAAGGGAAAATGGAAGACAGGGACACAAATATATCAGGCGTCTGCACACCAGACATCGGTGAAGCCGGCCTGACAGGCGAGTGGAGGGACGAAAGGCCTGTAATCGACAGCACGAAATGCATACCGGAGCGTAAGGGGAAGCCAGCCTGTTTTCTGTGCTGGCTCTACTGTCCGGAAGGTGTGATATCCATGACAATACCGGTTAAAATAGACCTGGATTACTGTAAAGGTTGCGGCATCTGTGCGGAGGAATGTCCCCCCGGCGCGATAAAGATGGTGAAGGAGGTGGATATTGATGAGTGACATTCGTATCATCACGGGAAATGAGGCGGCGGCACTGGCGGTGAAGCTCGCTGAGCCCGGCGTTATAGCGGCTTATCCCATAACACCCCAGACCAAACTCGCGGAGGTGCTTTCAGAATATGTTGAGAGCGGAGAGCTGAAAGCGGAATATATCAGGGTAGAAAGCGAACATTCCTCCCTGACCGTCTGCATGTCGGCATCTACTGTGGGCGCCAGGGTGTTTACGGCGACAAGCTCCAACGGTCTCCTCTATATGCATGAACAGCTGCACTGGGCGGCCGGTTCCAGGCTGCCGGTCGTCATGTGCTGCGTGAACAGAGGGGTGGGAGCTCCCTGGTCTATCTTTAATGATCAACAAGACTCCTTTTCGCAGAGAGACACAGGATGGATACAGATATATTGCAGGGACAATCAGGAGATTTTAGATACCATCATACAAGCGTACCGCATAGCAGAAGAGGTCTATATCCCAGTGATGGTCTGTTATGACGGTTTTATTCTCTCTCATACGATGATGCCCGTGGAGGTTCCTGATGCCGGAACAGTAAAAGAATTTCTGCCACCATATAAGCCCCACACTTTCCTTTCCCCGAATGATCCGAAAACGATCAACCCCGTATTTTTCGCGACAAGAAGAGAAAACTCGGAAGGCATCCTTTGCGACGGGTATATGGAAATGAGATACAAACTGCAGGCCGCGTTCGAAAAATCGGGGGATATAATCAAGAACGCAAGCAGTCAATGGGCCGAGATGACCGGTCGGGACCATGGAGGTTTGATCTGGAAATATATGACCGAAGACGCCGAGTTGATACTGACGGGAATGGGGTCCATCGCTACCGAGGCTACACTGGCCGCCGACGCGCTCCGTAACGAGGGAATCAGGGCTGGTGTTGTAGGAATCAGAGCATACAGGCCTTTTCCAAAGAAAGAGGTTGTGCAGGCATTCAGGAAGGCAACAGCCATCGCGGTCTTCGAAAAGTGTATCAGTTACGGTTACGAGGGGGGTGTCTGCTCGGATCTGAAGGCCGCCTTTTACGGCACGGCTATCAAGGCTCCCGTCCACGATTACATAGTGGGACTTGGAGGAAGGGATGTCAAGACCGAAGAAATTGTGGATGCGGCAAGGACAACTCTCGAATCCATCAGGGCCGGTAAGACTGACAATAAGATAACATGGCTCAACTGTTACACGGGGGCACAGGCTGAAGACAACGGGTGGGGAGTAATTCGAGGAGACCCGCAACCCTAAACTCGAAACAGACACCATCACAGGACAGAAAAATGCATGAAAACATATTCAAGATAAACGAAAAAGAGTACATACTGCCGGGAAGCAGGGCATGTCAGGGATGCGGGCTTTCTCTTGCTTATAGATACATCCTCAAGGCTCTGCGGGAGAATACGATTGTGGCGATACCACCGAGCTGTCTGTGCGTGTTGCACGGATTGTATCCCACTACACCAGTAATCGTACCCGCACTAAATACTACATTTGCAAGCAACGCCGCATCCGCCTCCGGTATCGTGGCCGGTCTGGACGCCCTCGGCAAAAGAGAAATGACTGTTCTGGCGCTTTCAGGTGACGGGGGAACGTATGATATCGGCATACAGTCTCTGAGTGGAGCGGCGGAGAGAAACACCAATTTCATATTTGCCTGTTATGACAATGAGGCCTACATGAATACGGGAACACAGCGCTCCGGCGCGACGCCCCAGGGTACTATAACCACAACCACCCCCATACTCACGAAGCAGGATCCGAAAAAAGATTTTCTGAAGATAATGGAAGCCCACCATATCCCTTATTTGGCCACTGTTTCGCCAGCCTATCCTATTGATCTATATGACAAATTCGTCAAGGCCAAGAAAATAAGAGGAACGCGATACATCCATATCGACACCCCCTGCCCCCCGGGGTGGGGATTCCCTACAAGGGATACCGTCAAGATCGGGAAGCTGGCCGTTGAAACGGGCCTTTTTGTTCTCTTCGAGATAGAAAATGGCAGGTTCCGGTTCACTGGAAGAAGTAAGACCATGGCCGAGAGAGGGAAACTTCTTCCCCTTGTCAATTATGTGAAAAAACAGAGAAGATTCAAAGATATGAGCATAGAACAGTTGAAAAAGGCGCAGTCATCGGTAAACAGCAGGTGGAACGAATATCTGAAACGTGCAGAGGGTTAAAAAGTCAAGGGTCAAGGATTGAAGCTGGATGCCGTATTTATGGATGTTCCGCGATGAGTTTTCTGTACCCGGGCAATCCCCTGATGCTATCGAGATCTCTGTCAGTTCCAACAAGCTCCCAGTTATCATACCCTCTGTCTATAGCTGACTTGAGACTGTCGATGGCTTCCTTTTCCTCTCCCTGTCTGGCATACATACAGGCGATATTATAGTAGTTGCCGGCATTATCCGGCTGAAGTTCCGCCATCCTTTTGAATACCGAAAGTGCCTCCTCGTTTTTCCCCTGGATTACATACACGGCAACCAGATCGTTCATAATCCGGACCGAGTCTGGATCGAGCAGAAGTGCCTGCCGGTATTGGCCGACCGCCTTGTCTAAATCACCCCTTCTGCAGTAGAGCAGGCCCAAATTGGCGTACAGTGCCGGATTATCCGGATTGTGCCTTATCTCCTCTTTTGCAACCTGTACAGCATTATCGGCTTCACCCTTCAGTGTCTGCACTTTCCTGAGCTTGTCACCTGCAGTGGCATGATCCGGATCTATCCGCAGGACCTCCTGATAATTTTTTATGGCCTCATCAAGGTTTCCTGCACTTAACAAAATATCCCCTAAATTGCAACGCGCATCAGTATATCCGGGATCTACGCGCAGGACCTTCCGGAAATATTGCATGGCTTCAAATAATCTGTTGTTCTCCGCGAGAATAACTCCCATTTTGTTGAACGTTTCCGCAAAGTCAGGATGTATTCGCAAAACTTCAGAAAAGTGTTTGGCAGCATCCTGTTCCTTTCCCTTTTCCTCCATAAGTACACCCAAGTTATAATGAGCCCTAGCATGATCAGGTTTTATTCGCAGCGCATCCTGATAATGTCTGATGGCTTCATCCATCCGCCCCTTTTCCGCAAAAGCGTTGCCAAGACCAAAGTGAGCCTTCACATAGTAAGGATTTATCCGTAGCGCCTCCTGGTAATACCTGATGGCTTCATCTGTCCGTCCCTCTTTTTCGAGAGCAACTCCCAGATTGTTGTATATATTTGTTTTGCCGCCGGTAACATCAAGGGCGCGCATACCAAGTGCAATATCATCTTTCCAGTAGCCAACCTGGAACCACGCCATCACTGCCATGACCGATAATAGAACTACCGCCAGCACAAAAAGCCCTTGTTTTTTGAAGCGCCACTTCCACCTCGCAACAATATCATAGACTCCCCAGACAATAATAATGAAAATTCCTATAAAAGGCACGTAGGCATACCGGTCAGCGATGCCCCATCCCCCTGTCTGTACCACTCCAATAACCGGAAGAAGGGTCCCGAGAAACCACAACCATCCTACAACAAGGTATGGCAAACGCCTGGCCGACCAGAGCACCAGTGCAGTTGTGCATACGAGAAAAGCCCACCCTCCAAAGATCTTCAGGGGTGGATAAACATCGGGATGGGAATATGTAAAGGCCAGATGTACCGGCCATAACATTTTTCCCAGATATTCCCAATAATGCATCACTGAAAATGTCACCCTCTCAATCAGGGGATTTGTATTAATCACATCTGTCGGCATCCCCTGGGTAAACACCGTTACTGTCACAACACCCAGAACAGCCGAAAGGATAAAAAACGGTACTTTCTCCAGTACGATACGCAAAATGGATATCCCCTCGTGGCCAGAATTTTCGTTTGAAAATCCGATACGCAGGCGGCCAAGCGGCCAGTAATCGATAAGTAGAAGAATGCCGGGAACCGTTACAAGCATCGATTTGGTCATAAGGCCCAGGCAGAAAAAGAGAATACAAAGAAGATACTTCCAAACTCCCGGCTTCTTTACATAGAAGACATATGACCACATGGTAAGCATCAGGAAAAACGTGCTCAGAACATCTTTGCGTCCGGTTACCCAAGCAACCGGTTCCACATTCATGGGATGGAGCGCAAAAAGCGCGGCGACCATAGCGCTGCACCACATGGTGCCGGTCATTCCACGCAGAATAATAAACAACAGGAGGGCATTGGCAAGGTGCAGGAGAAGGTTTACAAGGTGATGGACACCGGGGTTCAAACCGAAAAGTTCACAGACAGTCATGTGTGAAAGCCAAATCACCGGATGCCAGTGGGAGTGAAGGGTCGTGGTAAATGCCCAGACAACACCCTCCCGGGTTAATCCATCTATTACGTTTGGGTTCTCCGTAACATAATCGCTGTCATCATAACCGATAAATCCATAGGTTATTGTCTGACCATAAACAGCAACAACCAGCAATGTCAATAACAGACAGATTGACGTAACCTGAATAATGTCTGATCTTTTCTTGTCCATAACTCTGAATAAAGTCAATCCCGAGGCTTCACATAGGAGATAACTGTTCGGGTCTTTCCTGAGGCATCAGTGATAATATCATTTTGCGTGATTTGATGCATCCGGACATTCATCTCTTTGCCTGTAAGTTTTTTCACATAACAGGACAGCTTCTCGCTCTCCCCCTCTGTCCACGTTTCTCCCGGAACCACATTCACATTCAGCACGGTCGACGATTCCTGAATAAACTGCGCGAAACGGATCCCCTCCACAAGTTCCGGCAAAACAAACATATTTGTCACAAGCCGACCATCCGGCGTGATAATTATATCATCACGCCTCCCATGGATCACCTTAACCAGGGGAAGAGTCCGACCGCACGGGCAGATCTCAGTCTCCGGGAAAAACTCTATATCATCTCCCATATCATACCGGATAAACGGCATGGCAAAATTGTACAGGGATGTCCCCACAGCGCGCCCCACCATTGCGGTCCCATCCTCTGAGGGCTGCGGATTTTCAAACTCCAGAAGCCCGTAATCCGAGTTTATATGGTATCCTCCCTCCATACACTGCGAAATGGCGACGGCACCCTCCATGTGACCGTATGAATCCATAACCGGGCAGCCGAAAACCTGTTCCATCATGGCACGGTATTGAGGAGTAAGTACCTCACCGGTGGAAAAAACAGCCCGGAACGATATATCGGTAATCCCCGCCTGTTTGAAACTCAGTGCCAGAAAATAGAGGGTGGCGGCCATTCCCTTGAGAAATTTCGGACGATATCTGCGGATTGCTTCGGCCATTTTCTTCGCGCGGGAAAAGGAAACCTGGTTGCTGTTCAGCATCAACCCGCGAAGATGCGGCTGCCACAGCGATACCGCATCACTGTTTCTACCCAGAAAAAAATATGTCCTCAGCTCCGCGAAACGGTCGCCAAGCCTGTACCCCGCCCACCCCCAGTGCCGCCAGTAGTAAACAAACTCCAGGATACGGGCACCTTTATCCAGCTGGATCCGCATGGGAACCCCGGAGGTTCCGCTGGTACTGTAGGTAACGGGATCATAGCGCTTCGCGTTATCGGCAATGAAATCCGTCCCCCCTTTACACACGATATCTTTCGACAGGAGCGGCAACTTCTTCAGATCATCCACACACCGGATATCCGCAGGGGTTAATCCGAGTGTCTTGAAAAGACGGCGGTAATACGGAACATGGTTGTAGGCCTGATCCAGAATAGCTGTCAGACGTCGCTCCTGGTACGCCAGAAGTTCATCTCTGGGAAGCCATTGCGTCTTTTCAAGTGTTCTATTCAATCGGTAAATTCCAACCGGATAAAAGAAATTCCTGATTCTAAAATCTATCGCCATAACAGGAACCACCTTTTAACAGCAAACAGTCTGAGCTCTTCCTGATATATCTCGAAGTTCATATCATAAAACCCTGTCTTTTTATCTATTGTTTGTTTCTCCATCTACCGTTAATCCAATCTTCGAAACTTACAGATGTTATTCTACAAGCCATAAAAATGCAAGCTTCTCAAAACTAAAATAGACCAATAACATTCCATGACAGTTTGATGGGTGTTTCATTTACCTGTTGACATACCTGTATTAATAGCTTAACTTCTGCCGCTTGAACTTGGCCGGCATACACTTACCATACATTCTTCAAATCAGAATCCTCCTCAGCCGGAATGACACATGGAAAAGTTTAATCCGGGATAGACATGGCTGGCCGATTCCGGCAACAAGAGAAAGCGGCATTACCAATACTTATATATTTGCAGACGATCAGTGATGTGTTTGAAGGCAGATCAGGAACATGTCATAAAAGGAAGAAATCATGACAACGAAAGTCAGGGGGAAAGAAATCAGCCCCATGTCCAGAAATACTGTCTTAACGGTAAAGATACTGATAACAGCATCCTTACTCTTCTGGCTGCTTCATACCCTTCACTGGGACCTCGTTTTCAACAAACTTGCCGGCGTAAACTACGTGATACTCGGTTTGTCACTGGTTGTCACTTCAACTTGTTTTGTGGTGTGCGCACTTAGATGGAAACTGATCGGCGATTCATGCGGTTACCCGATAACCCTTGGAGAATCCGTACGCGCATATTTCATGGCCAGCTTCTTCAGCAACTTCCTGCCGACAGGAAAGGGGGGAGACATAGCGAGGGGCATCATTGTGGCAAAACAACGGGTTTATTCCCTTGGTGGAATTATGGGGACAATCCTCGTTGAGCGTATCAATGGACTTATAGTGGCTACGGGGATAATGATATTCACCAGTCTTTTCATAGTATCCAGAATAGCCACGCTCAAAAACAGTATGATATCCTCTGTCATTCTTGTTCTGATACTGCTGATCGCCTCTGTAATCTGCCTGAGTCCGCAATTTCAAGAATTGCTCATCCGCCTGGTCCGGCACATCCGGTGGCAAAGGTTACGAAACGCTATTCAGGACGTTGTCGGTGTATTTAAAACCTTCCGGGAAAAACCGAACATGATAATAATAGTAACCGGGTTTTCCTTGCTGAACCAGGCGATTTTAATCGTATCCGGCTTCATTACCGCACAGGCGATCCCGGGGTTTCATGCCCCCTG
Source organism: Syntrophobacterales bacterium (assembly GCA_021163105.1). GTDB lineage: Bacteria > Desulfobacterota > Syntrophia > Syntrophales > UBA2210 > UBA2210. The sequence goes on along the minus strand of JAGGXJ010000060.1, from coordinate 11,631 downwards.
GTACAGTTTTGCTATTGTAACACCTCTTATGCTCTTCACGGCACTTCTGCCTTCCATAGGCGGTTATGGGGTCCGGGAAACCGGTTACGTTGTTTTTTTCGGGTGGTTTGGGGTCAACGCAGAAACTGCGATAACATTTGCCATATTGCGGCTGACATTCAGCCTGATGTTTTCCCTGGCAGGTGCATTTCTTTTTGTGGTTGATAATGGCCAAAAGGAAAAAGATGCCGATAGTGCCCAGCCTCAGGAGAATCTGACTGTTTAAATGCGCCAGCACAAGTTTTAGTCCCGATTTATCGGGATTCAGCAAGGCGATGACAACATCTCTGAAATGGTTTTGAGCGGAGAAAATTGACTTTTTACAGATCCATCAATATTCAGAAGGGCACTCTCCGCTCTTTTCACCCGACACTGAGAGAGTCATATCCTTCAACAATATCCTTGCCGAAGGCCATCATGTTGTGTATCCAGGAGTAGACAAACTTTCCGTTTCTGCCGGAGAGTTTCAAATTATTAAATCCCCCCAGAAACGCGTTTATTCCCCGGAGCTTTTCTTCAAAACCAATCTCCAGTATGGGATAGGCATGGTCCAACCTGCTCACTGATGTCCCTGTTATTTCATCCTCTCGTATCCAGCGAATATCATCAACCAGTCGCGCTTGGACCAGCCGGACCAGCATATCATCTTCCATGCCCCATATGCCATCTTCTCTCTGGCACGGAATTTCCACAACCAGAGAAGTTTTCCCGGGGGGAGACATCCTGCTGTTTCTGTTTTTCGGTTCATACACCCTCGTGAAGGGTATATCCGAATCCGGGAAATACACCGTCGCGACATTGGTAATAGATTCCCTGTCCAAGAAAAACGCCACAAGTATCACATTACGATAGCGAAGCCCTTTGGATAACATCAGGATATCTTCAGGAGGTTTTGGCTCCATTATCTCGAGGAAGAAATCAACAGGCAGTGTGCTTGCCACCACGTCCGTATCTACTCTTTTCTTTCCGTTGATCTCCACCCCGCAAATCCTCGTGTAGTCATGTATAACCTTCGTAATTCGTGAATTTGTATGGATGTTTTTTTTTGTACAGACCTCAGCAAGTTTCTCTGAAATGGTGCCAATTCCCCCTTCGGGATAGAAAAAGGAGCCTTCCATGTGTTTTGCCCCGAACCTTGAGCCTAGAAGCGAATCCATAATAAACGATTTCAGGTCAAGTCCCTCCAGGCGTTTCCCCGCAATACTCGGAGAAAGCCTGTTGCAAGGAGCCCCCCACAATTTTTCAGAGTAATTCAGCAGAAACCGGCTGGCTATGATATTTCCATACGCATGCAACGCAAAACTTTCAAAACTCTCCGCTTCACCTTTTCCTGTCAGCCGTGAACGCAACACTTCTATTGTCGCCTTCGCGAAAGAAAGCACACCCATGTTTTTCAGCAGATCCATTGATGAAAGTGGAAAATTTACAAATGCTTCATGATCATATATCTTGCTGGGTATGGTGACCTTATTCAGATCACTGCCGAGCAGGCCCTTTATCTCTTCCGTTATTTCCGGGTTCTTATCGTGAAAACGGTGCGCCCCGGAATCGAAGAGAAAATCTCCGCGCTCCAGGGTGATGGAATTTCCCCCTATCCTGTCCTCCGCCTCATAGATAGTAAATGGCAATGCCTTCTTCCTGGCATAGTATCCTATTGCAAGGGCTGCAGGGCCACCACCTAAAATTGTTATGTGTTTTGTCATTCAATTAAACCCCTTCGATGTTTTTATTTAAATCTCTGCTCTTCCATGAGGACATTAAACCTGTTCGGTGCAACATAACCATCGGATTTCATGAAACCACAGACAGTAATCGTATGGTTGCCTCCGGCAGAATCGTTAAGCGCGCCGGTTAAGTAAGATGGTCTCTTATCATCTCCGCGTATTTCCGCGCGGCCCCTGTGCTGGACGCGACCATCTCGCGTCCCGCCTCTCCCTTCATGCGGAGAGTTTCGGGGTCTCCCATCAGTTTCAGCATCTCATTCAGCAGTTCATTGCCATCCCGAACAGTAATACCGCCTCCCGCCATTTCCAGCTTTTCCCGCTCATCCATGAAATCTTCCATTGAAGACCCGTAGAGAACCACCTTTCCCCACGCCGCGGGTTCCAGAATGTTCTGTCCCCCTCTGGGAACCAGGCTCCCGCCGCAGAAAACCATGGTAGCGAGACTGTATGCCTTAAAAAGCTCTCCTATAACATCAACAATAATAATCCTCCGGCCGGCACGCCTCTCACCTCTGTTTATCTCTGTCATTGTAATACAGTCGTCAAAGCCCTCATCGTTCGCGAGAGAAAGCACAGCGCCGCTCCTTTCGGGATGCCGTGGAACAGTAATCATAAGCATATCGGGATATTTTTCCAGCAAACCCCGATAGGTTTTAAAAATCACCTCATCCTCGCCCTCATGCGTGCTGCCGGCAACGAAGGCTTTTGCTCCGGGGGATATATCCAGTTTTGCCCCCATCTCATCCCTCAGGAAATCGTCCGCCCCCGCGGCAAGGCTGTCATACTTTGCGTTTCCCACAACATGAATCTTCGATGGTTCAACTCCAAGTGCCCTTAGTCTGGAGGCGTCAATCGTGGATATTGCCCCTATCATATCGATCATATTCATAATCTTCCTCCAGAAAAATCTCGTCTTTCTGTACCGCCTGAAGGAACGGGGAGAAATCCGGCCATTTACCATCGCTATTTTAATTCCCCTCTCGCTGCAGATGCGTATGAAGTTGGGCCATATTTCCGTCTCGACCGGAACAAATATATCCGGGCTCACCCCGTCTATAACCTTTCTGACAACAGATGGAATATCAAGGGGATAATAGATATGTGATGTGGCGTCCGTTACCAGGTGGCGGGCCATTTCCTGACCGGTCTCCGTGCTTGTGGAGAGAACAATGCATGCCTCCGGATATATCTCTCTCAGCGATGAAACTATGGGAGCGGCAGCGGTAACCTCTCCCACCGACACTGCATGCACCCATATTCGGGGCGAGCCTTTCATTTCTTCAAAGACCCTCCGCGGGATAAAACCGAACTTGGAACCAATACTCTTTCTGTATTTTCCCGTAAATACGATCTTCATCACAAAAAATGGTATAAGGAAGAAGGCTGCGATAAACAGCAATATATTATAAAGCAAACAGGTCATAATCGATGGAACATAATGGTCTTTTCGTCTTCTGTCAAGTTTTCACAAAACGGATTGACAGGCACAACAAAAAATAATAGAATTCGCGTATATTTATACGCACGCAAAATCAGCAGAAAGGAAAACCCGACCATGAAACGAATAAAGAGAGCTTATATACTGGCGGTCATCCTTCTTATCCTTATTACGATTGCGGGATGCGCAAGGTATGAGAGGAAGGTTGTCCCATTCAAGATGCCGGAGGCCTACATGAACGCGACAGAAGTGGCGGGCGCCACTATAGCGGCCAAGGCATACACACGGGGAGAAGCGGAGGAGACTTTCGGATTCGATATGGTAGGTTCGGGTGTGCTTCCCATTCAGGTAATTTTCGACAACAGGGGGAAACATCCCCTGAAAATCGTCGCGGGCAGGACTTATCTGGTGGACATCCAGAATAACCTGTGGCCGATTCTTAACCAGGAAATAGCTTATGACCGAATAGCAAAAGAGTCGGAATTCGGGGAAATTCTCCCTGAAGGAGCGAAGTCCGGTCTTCTGGCAGGCGCGGCGGGCGCTGTTATCGGCGCGGCAATAGGCATAGTTACCGGTACCAGCATCGGCGAGGCGGCAGGCAAGGGAGCAGCCATCGGGGCTGCTGCGGGACTTACCATAGGCGGGGCCAAGGGGTTGGAAGACACGAAAGCGCCCCATCAGATAGGCGAAGATCTGCATCACAGGTCTCTTGAAGACAGGCCTGTGCCCCCGGATGATATATCCCACGGGTTCATATTCTTCCCGGGAGAAGCTAAGGAACAGGCAAAGGAACTCCGGCTGACTATCAGGGAAGTTGACACAGGTGTGGCACATTCCCTCATCATGAAATTCTGATATGAAAAAGATCGCGCCATCCATACTATCTGCCGACTTCAGCAAACTCGGTGAAGAAATCCTCACAGTCGAAGACGCCGGGGTGGATCTGATTCATGTGGATGTCATGGACGGACATTTTGTTCCTAATATAACCATAGGACCTCCGGTTGTGGCATCTATAAAGAAAATCGCGCGCGTTCCTCTCGATGTCCATCTGATGATAGATGATCCCGACAAATATGTTCAAAGCTTCGCGGACGCGGGTAGCGATATCATTACGGTGCATGCCGAAGCGACTGTTCACCTTCACCGGACAATTCATCTGATCAGGAAGCTTGGAGCAAAAGCGGGGGTCGCACTTAACCCTGCGACCCCGCTTGCCGACATTGAACAGGTTATCGGCGACATTGATCTGTTGCTCATCATGACTGTGAATCCAGGATTCGGGGGACAGAAATTCATAGAAAGCATGCTGCCCAAGATAAGGGAGGCACGGGATATGATTGACCGCGCCTCACCTGATGTCCTTCTCGAGGTGGATGGAGGAATCACCCTTCAGAACATGGGAGTTGCAAAAGAGGCCGGCGTCGATATCTTTGTAGCTGGTTCCAGCATATTTCTCAGCGGGGATTACGGTCAGACGATAAAAGAGATGCAGGCAATCCTGGGGAATCGATCACAACCGTAAGCCTTGAATCTTGATACACCCGTAAAAAGTCAAAATCAGATGGCAAAGTAAAAAGCTTCAAATTCAAGGCGCGCAAATCCTGAGGAATGAGACGTACTTACGGTACATCGCAGTAAGCCTGCCCCGGCGAAAGCCGGGGAAGGATGCAGCGGAACACAGAAGTTGGACTTTTTACAAAGCCATCAACCTTAAATCATGCATATTATCATAGACGGATATAATCTCATTAGACAATCAGATTCCCTGAGACGTCTCGAACGGTTCAGCCTGGAGGAAGGCCGCAACGGGTTGATAAAAAGGGTAGCCGGATACAGAAAGCTGAAACCCCACAAGATAACTGTGGTTTTCGATGGATGGATAGATGGGTCAACCAGAGAAGAACGTCTCCGAGAGGATGGTGTCTATATTGTATATTCCAGAAGGGGCGAAACAGCGGATGAAGTTATAAAAAGGATGGTAATGTCGGGAAGGGGCGGAGAGGTTATCGTTGTCACATCCGACAGAGATGTGGCAAACTCGGCTGTGAAATCAGGCGGAGTGGCAATATCTTCACCTGAATTCGAGGCAAGAATGAAGGATGAGGAAATGATGGCGATGATCCACGGCGGTGAACCCTGTAAAGATGATGATTACGATATCGAGGAATCCGGGACCAGAAAGAAGGGCACTGCAAGAAAAAAGTCCAAAAAAGAACGACAGGCACAGAGAAGACTGAGTAAGCTGTAATGATAATAACTCAGGTAACCAAGCTGAAGGTTGTTAGTTTAACCTGAGTGTGGCATTTCATTCCGGTCGGCATATGTCTGTAAGCAGGCGTTTCAGCGCGAGCTGCGGGTCTATGCCTGAGGACTTCAGGGCAAGGTCCAGGTCAGCAAGGCGTTTTACATAACCTATAAGTTCCCTCCGGGAGAATCTGCCGGCATTTCTAAAGGTCTTATAAATTACATAGGGATGTTGGGTTGCAAGCCATTTGTCCTCCCGGCCATATTTGTCCACCAGATTTTTCACAGAGGGATATATACCGGCCTGAAATGTCCTGTAATCCATACCGGGGCGGAAGGAGGGGATTTCTCCAGACTCAAGGATTATATTTCCCTGAAGTAGAAGCCTTACTTCTCTGGCTATCATCGCGAGTATAAGGATGTGGTTGACTCCCTGATCAAGAAGCTGTTGCAGAATCTGAAGCGCCTTGCCGGCATTTTTTCCCACAATGGCTGAGGTGAGATCGAAAACAGAATCCTCCGTGGTTTTTTCTACAACAGCATCTATGTCATTTCTGTCAATGGTTTCTCTGTCCCCAACATGGACAATCAGCTTTTCAATCTCTTTCAGGGAATCTCTGAGCTTGAATCCTGTCTTTTCCCCCAACGAAAGAAAGGCGTCCTGAGCAAGTCTTTTCCCTCTCTTCGCGAGAACGTCCCTTATTCTATCCTTGAAGAGACCCTTTTGCTCCGATTCATTTTTGGCCATGGAGAAGGGAAGAACAACTCCCACATCTTTCATGGTTTTGAAAAGTTTTTTCCTTTTGTCAGCCGTGCCGGCAGTCATAACCAGACAGTTGCCATCCGGAATACCACCCTTCAGCACCTCCCCCAGTTTGTCTGTATCCCCCAGCTTTCCTCTCCCTGTAATCTCCAGCCTGTCACACAGGTCTATCACCTTTGGAAGCCATTTCCCCCTGTCCGTCTCTGCCGTGCCGCCGATCGCACTCCTCCAGTCGTCATCGGATATTTTTTTCCATTGTTCATCCTTTAACTCCTCAAGGGACCAGCCCGCTATTTCGATAAGGGAGATAAATGCTATCGCGGCCCTGCGGGGTTCTTTTTCAATATTTGAAGTGATTTCCCTTACTACGTCGGACGACGAGGCCTTTGAATAGAAGAGGTGTGTGTTTCTTACAAGTACAACCTTTCTGCCGGGGATGAGAGGCGGGGTCAGGATGGAATCACATATGGCATCTATATCTCCATCTTCCCCTTCCATATGAAATAGATTGAGGTCTTTCTGGTCCGGGGGGAGAATGCCGTCTATGATCCGATTCATGGCATCCTCCACCAGATATTCTTCATCTCCGTAAATGAGATAGCAGGGAGCTGCCTTGCCCCCATCAATATTGTCAAGGACTGTTTTCAAGGTTCCTTGCATGTCAGAGGATTACGAACTTTTTTATATGCCTTACCACCTGATCGGGCTCGTCGATTACCTGAATAAGCTCAAGATCCTCTTCAGACATCTTCCCCTCCGGCAGCATGATTTTCTTTATCCAATCCATAAGCCCATCCCAGTATTCGCTTCCCATAAGGACCACGGGAAAACTCCTTATTCTCTTAGTCTGAATAAGGGTGAGGGCCTCAAAGAGTTCATCCATCGTGCCGAACCCCCCGGGAAGAATAATGTAGGCCATGGCATACTTGACAAACATTACCTTCCGGACAAAGAAATATTTGTAGGCAATATTTATATTGGCGTAGGTGTTCGGCTTCTGTTCAAAGGGAAGCTGAATGTTCATGCCGACCGATCTGGCGCCGGCTTCACTGGCGCCCCGGTTGGCAGCTTCCATGATACCCGGCCCCCCACCGGTAATTACGCCGAATCCCTCCTCTCCAAGGATACGGGCAACCTCCCGCGCTTTCTCATAATATCTGCCTCCGGGGGCCTCTCTGGCCGACCCGAATATGCTCACGGCATGCCCGATCTCTGAAAGTTCCTCAATGGCCTCCACAAATTCCGCCATGATCCGGAAGACACGCCATGATTCATCTACAGACAGGGCATCAACAATATATTGTTTTTCTTCCATAACCCCTCCAGAAAATGCCCATCGGTCAGGGAAATAACACCTGCACAATATAACTTCCTTCTAAATCCATCCGCTGAAAGCCATCTATCTGGGCGACCACCTTCGTCTTCTTGCAACCTTGGCCATTCTTCTACGCGCTTCCAAGGCCTTTCTCTTCTTTTTTACAGACGGCTTCTCGTAAGCCCTGCGTAATTTGAGTTCTTTAAAAAACCCGTTTTTTGAAAGCTTGTTCTTCAGTATTTTCAGGGCTCTTTCAACATCGTTATCTATCACTCTTACTTCCAAGAATTATCACCTCCTCCTTTAAAGACGTTAAAAACAACAAAAGGGGCAGAACGGCCTCTCCTTTACTAAGATCGTCTTCCACCCCTTGTTTTATCTATATAACTGTTATCACTCTCCCTGCATAACAATTTTCAGAGACTCTATAAACTCCCTGTTTTCCGCTTCCGTCCCGACCGTTACTCTCATACAGTTTTTGAGGATATCGGGAGATGCAAAATTTTTCACCAGCACACCCCTGTCGATCAACCGCGCATATACATCATCTTTTTCCATAAAACAACTAAAAAGGATAAAATTCGCGTCTGAAGGGTAGGGATTAATACCCTCAATGGCCATCAACTCGTCAAAAAGCCACTTTCTGCTGGAAACAATCCTATCTGTTAACTCCAGAAAATCCCCGCTGTGTTCAACAAACAAACTCCCTACTACCTGTGAAAAGATGTTCACATTATAGGGCAATCTCACTTTATTCAAGTGGTGAATCAACAAAGGGTGTCCTATGAGAATTCCCAGCCTCAGAGCCGCCAGCCCTACCTTGGAGAGGGTTCTTAATATTACAAGATTATCCCACCGGTCAAGATCGCGCATAAATGTCTTTCCTGAGAAGTTGAAGTAGGCCTCATCAACCACCACGAGACCGCTGGATGCCTCCAGAATTTTTTCGATATCGTCTCTGTCAAAACACCTGCCAGTGGGGTTGTTGGGATAACTGAGAAATATAAGGGGCGGATCTTTATCGGATATTATGTCAAGCATTGCGTCCGCATCCAACTCCAACCGGCCATTAAGGGGCACTTCAATAATATTGTGCCCCGAGTTCAGGGCTATGATTCCATACATGGCAAAGGTGGGGGTCGGGAACATGACACTACCCGACAAACGGGGATCAACAGCTGTCAGCAATATATGGATAAGCTCATCCGATCCATTCCCGATAAGAATCATCTCTTCATCCACTCCGTAATATTGCGCGAAATCCTTCCTCAGACCGGGGGACCCGGGGGCCGGATAGCGGTTGAGAGACACAGCCTCCAGGCGCTCGGAGATGATGCGTCTCAGAGCGCGAGGCAATGGATAGGGATTTTCGTTGGCGTCAAGCTTGATCCTGCATGATCTCTCTTCGACAGGATAGGCCTTTTGTGAAAAAACAGCGCTTTTTACAATCTTTTTAATATCCACTCTTTGCTCCTCGGCCCATGTTCCACCGGACATTCCTGTATTTGTTCTCAAGAAGACCGTTCCTGAGTGTTTCTTCTTCGGGGGACAAGCTCCCCTCTATCAGGTGTATATTTAAAACCTCTTCAAATCCAGCCGCAATGTTACGGCACAGAGTGCCTATTCCAACATTATCTCCAACACTTTTCCTGATGGAAGTAACAGATGCCTCAAGCGTCCCCGCTTTCATACCCTTTGTCATTATTGCCGCACAGACCGCCGCCGGATCAAAGTCGATCAGAAGGGACCCATGTTGCAGGAACATGTCCCTTGCTCTCACCTGTGCGCTCCCGCAGACCTTTTTACCGTCCACGAGAAGTTCATTCCTGTACGAAGTGGCGAAGCAGAAGGCCCCTGCAGGACCTCTTTCGATTCGCCCTTTTTCCACCATTTCTGCTTTAACTCCTGATTTATCAAGGCCACTTATTATGCACTCGCTTATTATTCTGTACGTTTCAATAATATCGGAAGAAAAATGCGGGCTATTCTCTCCGGCCACGAGAGAATAGGTCAGATCATTCCCATGAAGAACCGCCAGGCCTCCCGTGGGTCGTCTGACAATATCTATACCTCTGTCGCGGCAGTATTCGCAGTTTATCTCCCTTTCGGCATTCTGAAAATATCCCATTGACACAGCCGGTTTCTTCCAGCCATATAACCGGAGGGTTGGAGGCATTTCCCCCTGCCTGTCTGCCCTGAATATGGCCTCATCTATAGCCATATTCTCGAAAGGATCAAAATGTTTAAAAGGGATAAGCCTCCACTTTTCCACTTGATATCAATCGACCTCCTCATACTCCTCAACATAATCCACGTACTCCTCGGCATTCAACAGATTGTCCAATTCTCCCAAATCTCTTATATCGACGGCAATCATCCATCCCGTGTCATATGAATCACTGTTGAGGATACCCACATCATCAGCGAGATCTTCATTAACGCTGATGATTTCACCGCTAACAGGTGAAATTAGTTCGGTGGTCACTTTCAGGGATTCTATGACACCGAAAGGCTCACCCTGTTCAATAGAGGAATCTTCAGGGAAAAGCTCTACCGACAGTATTTCACCCAGTTTATCCTGGGCATAATCCGTTATTCCAACTGTCGCAGTGTCTCCATCAACCCTTACCCACGTGTGCTCGCGACTGTAAAGCAAATCATTTGGAAACGACATAAATCTATAACCTCTCGAATCATAATTTGAAGCTACCGAAACAAGTTGTGAAAAATACGCTATCTGTTCAATTCAGATCTGATGGTTTTGCAAATCCCGACATATCGGGACTGGACTGCCATTGGATCTTGATTTTTATGAACCTGCCAGTATCGATGCAGGAATCAGTTTCTCAACTACACCGACTGCCTCCACCCCGTCTTTGGCATAATAGGCGCCAATCGACTCCGCATAGGCCCTTGTTACCACCGCTCCACCTACCATGAATTTACAGTCGATAGACTCCCGCTCAGCAAGATTTATCACCTCTTTCATGTTTACCATGGTGGTAGTCATCAGGGCTGACAGGCCGATAACGGAGGGTTTGGCCCTTATTGCCTCCCGTATAATGACCTCAGCCGAGACATCCTTACCCAGATCAACCACATCAAACCCGTGATTTTTCAGCATCAGCGCCACTATATTCTTACCTATATCGTGAACGTCCCCTTTTACCGTAGCGATGATGATAAGTCCTTTCTGTTTTTTCTCCAGGCTGGTATCCCTGAGCCATGGCTCAAGAAAAGCGATACCCTTCTTCATCGTTTCCGCGCTTGCTATCAACTGTGGAAGAAAATATTCTCTCTTGTCAAACAGCTCCCCCACTTCCGTGATCGCGGGAATCATGATTTCGTCAACTATTTTCTGAGCGCCCATCCCTGAGTCCATCACGCCGGAAAGCAGTTGCTCTATCTCTTCTCTGTTCCCTTCAAGAATGGCCTGAAACACCCTGTCTCCCGGTGCCTTGCGAGAAGGGACATTTTCCCGCTCTACCTTTGGAGACATTTGTGAAAAATGATTTATATACCTTGAGGCATCCCTGTCCCTGCCGGCAAGCACATCGCCTGCCATTTTGGTGTTCATCAACTCTTCTATTTCGGGATTGGCGATCGCCATGGTCAGTCCTTTCGACAACGCCATGGCAAGAAAAGACGCGTTCAGCCATTTACGCTCCGGCATCCCGAAGGAAATATTGGAAAGACCGACTATTGTATTGGTCTTAAAAACATTACTGCTCCATTCAATCGTCTTCAGGGTCTCCACCGGCGCCTTAAAATCGGAAGACACGGCCATAACAAGACCATCTATAACTATGTCAGACTTTGTGAAGCCCAGAGCCGAGGCTTTTTCAAACACATCTTCAATAATCTCTTTTCTCTTCTCCGCCGTTTCAGGGATATCACCATCCGCCAGTGGAAGGAGTATGAACATGGCCCCATATTTTGCCGCCGCGGGTAACAGTTTCTCTATCTTTGCACTCTCGCCGGAGATAGAATTGATAAGCGCGCGACCGGGATATAAACGGAGTGCCGCCTCTATCACATCGGTATTTGAGGAATCGATAACCAGGGGAAGTTCAGAGGCCACAGAAAGATTCCCGATCGCGTCCAG
>JAGGXJ010000098.1 GCA_021163105.1 Syntrophobacterales bacterium | reverse complement strand
CTGGCCCTTCTCAAAAACCTCGAAGAGGGAAAGGTTTTCAAAAAAGATAAAGTGGTAACGTGGAGATGCCTCAACTGCGGGTACGTACACGAAGGTACGGAACCTCCTAAAAAGTGCCCGGCCTGTGACCACCCCCAGTCCTATTTTGAGGTGCTGGCGGAAAATTATTAACTATCAGGGGTTAGGACACAATGGGTAAAGAGGTGCCGTCATGGATGACAAAATCAAGGATGCCATGCATCAGGCATATACCGGTGAGTCAAAGGCTGCGCTGAGGCTCAAGGTCTTTGCGGAAAAAGCTGAACAGGAGGGGTACCCGCAACTTGCCAAACTCTTCAGGGTAATCTCATTTTCCGAAGAGATTCACGGAAAGAAGGCACTTCGGTTGCTCAGAAAAATCAAGAGCACTGAAGAAAATCTTGCAAACAGCTTTGAGTCGGAAACCCAGGTTGCGGGGGTTGCATATGATAATTTCATAAAGCGTGCAGAGGAGGTCGGTGACAAGGCCGCATCCCTGTATTTCAGCCAGTCCAAGGATGTGGAGGAAGTCCACGCGAAATTATACAAAGAGGCAATGAACCATGTCATGGAGGAAAGGGAAACCACATACTATGTGTGCGAGGTTTGTGGGTATGTCTCTGATGGGGTGTTGCCTGAAAAGTGTCCCGTGTGCGGGGTAGGAAAAGAAAAGTTCGCCAGATTTCAATAGTGTCATGTCAACGATACTCTGTCATTTCGAAGGAGTCTTCACGACTGAGAAATCCTGGATTTCTCCCGGAGCTTGCCCTGAGCGTAAATACTAAGATTCCTCGCTTTGCTCGGAATGACAGAAGCGAAGGGGTCGAAATGACATTTCTTAATTGACACGACAATAGGGGAAAAGAGAAAGGGGGTATCTGATATAGCTGAAAAAGCTATTGGTTGTGGCAGACCGACTGGAGCAGTGGTAGGTGAGCCGGCCCCTGAAAAAAACATAAACGAAAAAGAAATTCAGAAAAAGGAGGAAAAAACCATGGTACAAATCGGGAAAAAGGCCCCGGATTTCGAGGCGCCGGCATTTTATGAAGGAACATTTAAGCAGATCAAACTCTCTGATTATCTGGGAAAATGGGTGTTACTCTGCTTCTACCCGGGTGATTTTACCTTTGTCTGACCGACAGAATTGACGGCAGTTGCCGCTCGTTATGAAGAATTCAAGAAATTGGGAGTCGAAGTGTTTTCCATGAGCGTGGACAGTGTTTTCAGTCATAAAATCTGGCAGGAAGAAGAACTGTCCAAGATGATAGAGGGTGGAGTTCCTTATCCCATGTTATCCGACGCAGGGGGCAGAGTGGGAAAAGTCTACGGAGTCTATGATGAAGACGCAGGGGTAAATGTTCGCGGACGATTTATTATGGACCCCGATGGCGTCATACAGGCCATGGAGGTTTTAACCCCTCCGGTAGGCAGAAATGTAGAGGAAACAATTCGTCAGGTACAGGCTTTCCAGCATGTCCGTGAGACGGGAGAGGTTACACCCTCCGGTTGGACACTGGGCAAGCCAACCCTTAAACCGGGGCCGGATCTGGCAGGTAAAGTATGGAAGATTTGGAAACCTTAAGAGAAAGTAAAAATAAGGAGGTATAAGGCTCATGACGGAAAAACTCCAGATCTATAAGTGTGAGGTGTGTGGAAATATTGTAGAGATGTTGCATGAGGGCAAAGGTGAACTCATATGTTGTAACCAGCCGATGAAGTTTTTCAAGGAAAATACCGTTGACGCGGCCAGGGAAAAACATGTTCCAGTGAAAGAGGTTGCGGCAGGCGTCATAAAGATAAAGGTCGGAGATGTTCCCCATCCCATGGAGGAAAAACATTACATCGAGTGGATAGAGATCATTTCAGATGGAAAGGCATACAGGCAGTTTCTGAAACCGGGAGACGCGCCTGAAGCCGAGTTTCATGTTGAAGACAGCCAGATTACGGTCCGTGAATACTGTAACCTGCACGGTCTGTGGAAAATCTGATTATCTGATTAAAAGTAGCCGAACCCCCGTTATTTGATTGTCTGTAATGATGGAGGGTGATGATATGAATGAAGATTTGAAAAGAGCGATGAAGATGCTTTCCACCGCCCTCGAAATGGAGGAAAGGGGGAGAGCTTTCTACCAGCGTGCCGTTTCGACCTGTAAAAACGATATGGGGAAAGAGATATTTCAGACACTGATGGAAGATGAAGATGTGCACATGGTCCGTATCAAGTCCATATATGAAATCCTGAGCAAACAACAAGCCTGGTCAGAAAATTGGAAAGAATTAAATGGAACACATGATGACTTGGGTTTAATCTTCGAAAAAATGGCGAAGAAACGGGGCGCTGAGATAGATGTAGATGTGGATACTAATGATCTGGAAGCTCTTGATACAGGAATTGACGTTGAGGCAAGATCTGTTGAGTTTTACGAAAAACAACTCATCAAGGCTATTGATCCCCTGGAGCAAGAGTTCATCAGGAAAATGGTCATTGAAGAGAAAGGGCACTATGCCGCTTTGACGGATATGAAGTTCTACCTTTTCGATCCGGCCGGCTGGTTTCGCGAAAAAGAACATGGTGGCCTCGACGGCGGTTGATCTCCTGATGGCCCTTTAGCCATTTAAAATACATCGTAGCATACAGCTTTCCCCCTCCCCTTGCCCGCCTGTGCGTTGTACGCAGACAGGTGGAAGGGTGTGAGGAAGAGGATAAAAGCTATGAAAAGAATTTTAATAAACCTTACAGTTATTGCCCTCTGCGCTTTGACATTCAGCTTTCCTGTTCAGGCTGCTAAATCACCACCTGTGAAAGGCGACATCCTGCCCGAAATAAAGCTCGCCATACCCTCAAAACACAGCGATAGAAATTACCTTGGCCTCCCCTCTTCCGGTTTTTTCAAAATAGATAAAATCAAGGCGAAGGTGGTAATAATTGAGATCTTCAGTATGTACTGCCCTCACTGCCAGGGTAATGCCCCCATGGTTAACGAACTATATCATATGATAGAAGAGAACCCCAACCTGAAAGATAAAGTCAAATTGATAGGCATCGGTGCGGGAAACTCTCCCTATGAAGTAGAGATATTCAGGAAGACATATGATATCCCTTTCCCCCTTTTCGCGGATGGGGATTTTTCCATCCACACTGTTCTGGGAGAGGTCAGAACACCATACTTTATAGGAGTCAAAAACAATGATGATGGGACTCACCAGATTTTTTACTCTAAACTTGGCGGTGTTAAGAAAGCCGATCAATTTCTAAAAATGATGCTTCGGCTGTCCGGATTAAAGGAGGGCAGTGCAAAATAACAAACAGCGGGTTCCTATCTTCTTCACAGGTCAAAAACAACACAAAGGCGAACATTAAAGCTAAGATAATACAAAAAAAAGGGGGTGTTCACATGAAAGCTGCATTTACCATGATACCATCAGAGTCGAGAAGGCTGATCGCAAAGGCTGTCGTGGAAATGGAGGAGATAAAGATCGCGAAGCAGAAGGCCTATATCATCCTCAACGGTGGGACAACGAATGGCTATATAGCTCAAGAGCTTCTTGGGATGAAAGACCTCGAACCTCAAAAATTTGCTGCAGGCACAAATTCACACAGACTCCTCTGTGTGACCGATGCCGATAAGCGAACTCCCTTCCCAATTATACTCTATAAGGGGGAGCGGTCCTCAAAAACCCTTCCCGAAGCTTTACAGGATTTTCATATTGAGACTGTGCTGATCAAAGGGGCAAATGCAATAGATCCTGAAGGAAATGCCGGTGTGATCACAGCGGGTTTCGACGGCGGAACGATTGGTGCGACTTACGGCACTGCAACATCTCAAGGGCTGAAATATATTTTTCCTGTGGGCCGAGAAAAGATGGTGCCTTCGGTTAAAGAGGCAGCAGCCTGGACAGGAGCCAAAACTTTCGATTACACAATGGGAGCTGATTTCGGCATGTTCTGCATTCCAAACGGGATTATTATTACAGAAATTGAGGCACTTAAAATATTAGCTGACGTGGATACAAGACATATAGCATCCGGTGGAGTCGGTGAATCGGCTGGTGCGGTAGTCCTGGTAATTAAGGGGAAGAAGGCAAACATAAGAAAGGCAATCTCTATCATTGAGTCAATCAAGGGGGAGCCAACCTTGAAGGGGTTCAAAGGCACGTGTGAGACATGTCCCTATGCTTGTAAATTTGCGGGAAAAAAGATGGAGGATCTCCCTGCATGGCTGGCTGAAGATGGGTAGCAGAAATGAGAAAAAATCTTTTTTTAATAATATTTCCAGGATTGGTTGCTATCCTTTTCCTCTATAGCTCTGCCCACGGACAGTGTTTTAAAGGTGCAAGTAGGGAATCGCGCCCCTGACTTCATACTTCTCGCAGTCTCCGGGGGGAGGAAATCTCCCCTGGCCGATACCTCGGGAAAAAGAATGTTGTCATATCTTTCGTCCCTGCCGCATGGACACCCGTCTGTTCGGATCAGTGGCCCGGCTACAATATTGTAAAAGGAATATTTAATAAAAACGATGCCATACTTCTCGGAATCACAGTGGATAGTATCCCAACCCTGTTTTCGTGGACAAACCAGATGGGGAAATTATGGTTTCCTATTCTCTCCGACTTCTGACCCCATGGTGGGGTAGCGGATGCGTATGGTGTATTACGCACTGATGGAACGGCGGAACGGGCAATTTTTATCATCGATAAGGCGGGAATCATTCGTTATATTGATGTGCACGATATCAACATAAGGCCTCGCTTGGAGTTTATCGTCAGAGAGCTGGAAAAACTCAAATAAACAGTTGAATCCTGATATGTCGCCACTGATTTTGAAAGAAACGTTCGAGCATCTGTACCAAAAGTACAACAGGCGCGAGTTTGTACATCCCGATCCATTAGAGTTTCTATATAATTACAATGAGTTTCGTGACCGGGAGATTGTCGGTCTCATTGCCTCCTCTCTCGCCTATGGCAGGGTTTTTCAGATAAACAAAAGTGTTTCAATTATCCTCGATCGGATGGCTCCATCCCCCTTTGATTTTCTTGAGGTTGCCTCCATGGAATCGCTTTTGCATACATTCTACGACTTTAAACACAGATTTACCACCGGGGATGAAATTG
>JAGGXJ010000032.1 GCA_021163105.1 Syntrophobacterales bacterium | reverse complement strand
TGTTCAATCATGCCCAGAGAAACGATATGATCAAATTTCTCATCAACATCCCGATAATCCTGTAATCTTATCTCTACAGGGAGTCCTTTGCACAGCTCTCTCCCAAGCTTTACCTGTTCTTTTGACACGGTGATACCGACAACCTCGACGCCATATTTCTCAGCGGCATACCTGGCAAAACTTCCCCAGCCACAGCCGATGTCAAGAACCCTCATTCCCTCTTTCAGACCTATCTTTATGGCGACGAGATCAAGTTTGGCTTCCTGTGCCTGATCGAGTGTCTTCGCGTTTTTCCAATAGGCGCATGTATAAGTCAGACGTTTGTCAAGCATCGATTTATAGAGTTCATTTCCCATATCATAATGGTGCTCACCTATATGAAACGCCCTTGATTTCTTCTGCAGGTTGAGGAGGCTGGCTCTTATATGTTGGATGACTATTTTCCAATCCTTGACCTTTTCATCTAATTCCCCGGACAGAATCTTATGAAAGAACTCGTCGAGTTTCTCACAGTCCCACCATCCATCCATATAGGACTCGCCGAGTCCCAGGGAGCCTTGAGAAAGAACTCTCTGGTATAATTCTTCATTATGTATCTGAATATCCCAGGGCCTGGAACCATTAATCTTTATATCCACATCACTAAGGATATTTTCTACCTGTTGTTTGAATGTTTTCATCTGACAACCTCCTTCCAGGCGGCAACCCCTCTCCCGCCTTCCGAAGGCATTATAATAACCGGCATCTGAATAGTCAACACCAAAAATAAAACACAAAAACCCATATAATAACACATGGTTAAAAAATTCTTCTATGACATGGGAAGGTGTTCTTCAACCGTGAATCCCGACGAGCCGGAGGCAGGTATAATAAAAGATGTGAGAAAATGGATTAGAGAAAAGAATGTCAGGATGTTTTGTTATCAGGATTTTCCTTTATGAAATCAAGAACCTGTCTGTATATTTCCTTTTTAGGCATATCCAGCTCTTCCGAGAGCGCATCTACGATATCTCTGGTGGAGGATTCTGAGTTTTTCCGAGCTTCCTGAAATCTTGCCCGTATCTCTTCGGCTGATTGCTCTGTACGATCCCTCGCGGCTCCAGAAATTACCAGCGTGATTTCCCCCTTTATCTTTTTTCCCCGGAGAGATTCACTGATCTTACTTACAGTGCCGCGCAGGGTTTCTTCATATATTTTTGTCAGTTCTCTCGACACTGTAATCTGTCTGTCTCCGAGAATTTCACTGATGTCCTGAAGGGTAGCGGCAAGCCGGTTGGGTGATTCGTAAAACACCATGGTTTTTGATTCTTTTTTGATGGATTCAAGCAGTTGTTTTCTCTTCCCGTGACGTGATGGAAGGAACGCGAAGAAGGCAAAACTATCCATGGGAAGACCGGAGACGTTAAGAGCGGCTACCGCGGCGACCGGTCCCGGAACAGGGATAACGCTGATCGATTCGGAGATGGCCTGTTTAACAAAAATATACCCCGGATCGGATATCCCGGGTGTGCCGGCGTCGGAAACGTAGGCTATATCCATCCCCTCATTCAGCCTGGCTATAAGATGGACACTCTTTTTCATCTCGTTCCGATCGTGGAGACTTGTGAGAGGCGTATCAATTCCATAAGCGTTAAGCAGGATCTTTGTCCGGCGTGTATCTTCCGCCGCGATCAGGCCGACTTCTCCGAGGATGCGAATAGCACGCAGGGTTATATCCTCCAGATTGCCTATTGGAGTAGAAACAATGTATAATATTCCTCTTTGCATGATGGTTTTCGGTTAACAACTCAGGTTAAAGGCACCTTTTATGATTTTCACCCGGTTACCCTGCGACATGAATCTTACAGCCACAATGTCAAATCTCACGTTATGGTCGGCAAGCTTCTTTTCCTGCAGATAATTGAGTGCCACTTTTGAAATTTTTCTCTGTTTGATTATGCCGACTGCCTCTTCAGGCAGGCCGAACTTGTCCGATTTTCTGCTCTTTACTTCGATAAAGACTATATCTCCGGCATTCATTGCGATAATATCGATTTCTCCGTAACGGCACCTGTAATTTCTCTCGACGATCTTGTACCCTTCTTTTTGCAGGCGGGCGGTTGCTATATCTTCCCCTTTTTTGCCCGTTTCTATGTTATTTGATCTTGAAAGATCTCCTGTGAATCTTGCACCGGCCATATTTTTTCACTGCCTCGCGATGTTCCTTTGTGCCATATCCCTTGTTTTTGAGAAAGTTATACTGAGGGTACAGGACATGATATCTGTCCATGAGCTGGTCTCTTGATACCTTGGCTATTATGGAAGCGGCTGCTATGGAAACACTCAGGGAATCTCCTCTGATAATTGTTTCCTGCAGGATGGGGATGTCAATATTATTTGTTCCGTCTATGAGAATATAATCCGGTTGGGGGGAGAGACTCAAAACGGCCGTTTTCATTGCAGCCAGTGTTGCCTGAAGGATGTTGATCCTGTCTATGGTAGAAGCTTCTATAGCGCTCAGACCAACGGAAATGGCGTCATCTCTTATTATTTTGTACAGGGTCTCTCTTTTCAGGGGAGTCAGCTTTTTCGAATCCCTGATCTCCCCGTTTGTGTAACCTGAAGGGAAAATTACCGCTGCCGCGACAACAGGGCCTGCGAGAGGCCCCCTTCCGGCTTCATCAACGCCGGCAATCGCGTCAAAACCAAGCCAGTTGGCACGCAGTTCAAATCCACGCATTTCATCTTCTGCCAAGTTCCTTTATCCTTGCCTTCTTGCCCGTTAGTTCCCTCAGATAATACAGTCTTGAACGTCTAACCCTGCCACGCATTACTACCTCTATCTTGTCAATAATAGGGGAATGAGTGGGAAATGTTCTTTCGACTCCTATGCCGGAAGATATTTTTCTCACGGTAAAAGTAGCCCGGTTCTGTCCAGCCCTCTTGCGTATAACGGATCCCTGAAAAACCTGAACCCTTTCCTTTTGGCCCTCTATAATTTTTACATGCACTTTTACGGTGTCACCCGGCTTGAATCCCGGGGTATCTGCTCTCATCTGTTCTTTTTCAAGTGTGTCGAGAACATTCATAATTCAAAATCCTCCTCTGAAAATTAGTTATTGTCCACACAATCTGTCCAGCGTTACGGCTGCCGCCGACCGGACGGACAGGTGATTATAATCAGAATTTCCTCTTATAGGTTCCACAAAGAAGTCTGCCTTCTCAATAACCTCTTCGGCTATTCCCCAACCCGTTCCGAAAACTATCAGAAAAGCTTCCTTGCTTTCCGACATTTTTTCTTTCAGATTTTCACAGGTCAGATGCTTTCTCCGGGATAAGGCGCTTGTAACCACCACATTGACCTTACCTCCGGTCTCCTGTGATATGGTCATTATTGTGTCATCAAGGGTGTTCTCCAGCCTCACGATGTCGAAGGCCTGTTTTCTGGAAGGATTATAAGTGGTGCCATACCCCTTCTGCCAGTGGTGCAGGATACGTTCGACAAACGCCTGTTGTTGCTCTATAGATGTTATAATGTAAAAAGCTTTTACGCCATAAGTTCTTGCGGTTCTTGATATGTCGTGTATGTCCATATTGGTTACCGCCGTTGTCACAACATCGCCTTTTTTGTTGTAAACGGGGTAGTGTAAAAGAGCAATATAGAGATTTTTACACAAGTTCAGAATCTCCCACAAGCTCCTGGATCATCCTTTTATCCTCTTCAGTAAGATCAACCTGCTTCAGCATGTCAGGTCTTCTCTGTAGCGTTCTTTTGAGAGATTCCCTGCGTCGCCATTCGTCTATCTTCTTCTGGTGTCCCGAGAGCAGCACTTCCGGAACTCCCCAGTTTTCATATTCCCTGGGTCTCGTATAGTGAGGACCTTCAAGGAGTCCTGTCGAAAAAGAATCGTACAGCACAGAGTCGCTGTTTCCCACAAAACCCGGCACAAGACGCGAAACAGAGTCTACAACGATCATTGCCGGCAACTCTCCACCGCTCAGGACATAATCGCCTATTGATATTTCTCTATCAATAAGGTGTTCCCTGATTCGTTCGTCTATTCCCTCATAGTGCCCGCATATCAGGACAACCCTGGAACATTGAGAGAGTTCTTCCACGATTTTCTGTTTGAGCGTTTCTCCCTGCGGTGAGAGGAGAATAACCGGCGTTTTGCCTCCGGTGGGGACGATGGCTTTCAGGGCGTTTGCGACAGGTTCTACCTTCATTACCATTCCACCGCCTCCTCCGTAGGGGGTATCATCGGTAGTTCTATGCCTGTCCCTGGTATAATTGCGAATATTATGGAGGTTTACTTCAACCAGGCCATTATCTATGGATCTTTTTATGAGACTGTTGCCGAGGGTGGATTGAAACATTTCCGGAAAGACAGACAAGATATCAAAAACAATCATTTTACAGTCCTTCGGGCAGATTCACAACCACAATGCCTTTTTCAATATCGATCTTTTTTACCACGTCATCAAACGCCGGAATGAGGATTTCCCCTTCGCCGCTGCTGCAGACATAGACATCATTACTTCCAGTGGGCAGAATGGTTGTTACACATCCCAGTTTCAGTCCCTCTTCCGTAACAACATCAAGTCCTATTATATCTTTCCAGTAGTACTCGCCGTCAGGAAGATTTTCCGAAGGTACGAAAACGTAGCGCCCGATCAACTCGCCGGCTGCCCCCACACTTTCCACACCTTCGAGATCAATGGAAAAAGACCCTCGTTTAATGCCTGTAACCTTGACGCTAAAGAGGGATACGTGTTCACTGTCTCCGCCTATGAAGGCATTCTCCAGTGTTTCAAGCGTTTTTGGCGATTCGCAATATGAAAGAACCTTAAGCCGGCCTTTAAGGCCGGTGGTTTTAACTATTTTTCCTATTTCAAGCAGGTTGTCCACTTATTCTATGATCTCAAGGACCGATCTTTTGTGCAGCTTGGCTGATGCGGCGCTCAAGATGGTTCTCATCGCCTTCGCGGTTTTTCCCTGTTTTCCTATAACCTTCCCCAAGTCATCTTTTGCAACTCTCAGTTCGATGACGGAAGTCTGCTCACCAACCACCTCGGTACACTCAACATCATCAGGATAATCCACTAAAGCCTGAGCCATATATTTGACCAAATCTTTCATCGCAACAACCTCCGCTGATTCTCAGAGTAAGTAAGATACAGATCGTCCGTTTCTCTAACCCTGACGGTCTCGTAAAAAGTCCAATATCTGCGTTACGCTGCATCCTTCGCCACTGCGGCATAAGATAACTACGCCTCATTCCTCGGAATTTGCAAGCCTTGATCTTGAACATTTTACAAAACCGTCGAAATTTTGACTTTTTGTGAAACCGTCAACCCTCTAACTGTGCTTTTTCCACCTTGGGTGCAATAAGCCCCTTCTTTTTAAGTAGACTTAATACTGTCTGAGTCGGTTTGGCTCCCTTTGACAACCAGTCTGTTATCCGATCTTCCTTGATGTTTATCTCAGCCGGGTCCTTCAACGGATCATAATTTCCAACGATTTCTATGAATCTTCCATCCCGCGGCGCCTCATTATCAGCCACCACAATTCTGTAGAAAGGTTTCTTTTTTGCGCCCATTCGCGTCAATCTTATTTTAACAGCCATTCCCCAGGTTATTACCTCCTGATTTATTTTTAGCTTAATTGTTACTTCTAACATATATTTTATTCTATTTAAAGGGTAAATTGCCCCTCATCATGGATTTCATTCCTCCCTTTGTCAACTTTTTTATCATTTTCCGCATCTCTATGTAATTTTTGAGAACCTTGTTGACATCCTGCACGGTAGTTCCACTTCCCCTGGCGATCCTTTTTCTTCTTTGTCCGTTTATAATCTTGTAGTTGATACGTTCCTTTTTTGTCATGGAATCAATGATAGCGGTTGTCTTTACCAGCTCGCTTTCATCCGGCGTCGCGTTTTTCAGGGCCTTTATTTTTCCAGCTCCGGGCATCATCCCTAAAATGTCTTGGAGCGACCCCATTTTTCTTACCTGGGCGAGCTGTTTCTTCAAATCATCCAGTGTAAATGAATCTTTCCTTATCTTCTTTTCCAGTTCTTTCGCGGCCTTTTCATCTATTGTCGTTTGGGCCTTCTCGACAAAGGTCAATATGTCGCCCATGCCGAGGATTCTGGATGCCATACGTTCCGGATGAAAAACTTCCAGAGCGTCGGTTTTTTCACCCATGCCGATAAACTTTACCGGTTTCCCTGTTACCTTCTTCAGGGACAGTGCCGCTCCGCCGCGCGCATCGCCGTCCATTTTTGTCAGTACAATGCCGTCTATACCTAACAGTCCATCAAACTTTTCGGCTACCGAAACGGCATCCTGCCCTGTCATGGCATCGGCGACGAAGAGTATCTCGGACGGATTTATGGTATCTTTTATTTTCTTCAATTCGTCCATCAACTCGTCGTCGATGTGCAACCGTCCCGCGGTGTCTATTATGAGAGCATCAAAGCCGTTCGCCTTCGAGTCTTCAACGGCTTCGACGCAGATTTTTACCGGATCCTTTTGATCTTTTGAATCGAATACGTTCGCGTTGATACTCTCTCCGAGTATCTTCAATTGCTCTATGGCCGCGGGTCTGTAAACGTCGGCTGAAACCAGAGAAACTCTATGGTTCTGATTTGTCAGGTGGCGGGTGAGTTTCGCGGCGGTTGTTGTCTTGCCGCATCCCTGAAGGCCGACAAGCATAACAGGAGCGGGAAACCGGTTGGAAAGGTTCAGGTGATCGCTCTCTTTCCCCATTAATTCAACGAGCCTGTCGTGAACGATTTTGACTATTTGCTGGCCGGGACTTATACTGTCAATGACTTCTCGGCCTACAGCCAGCCCACTGACATCCTCGATAAATTCCCTGGTCACCTTGAAATTGACATCCGCTTCAAGAAGCGCCATGCGAATATCTTTCATGGCTGCTTTGATGTTTTCTTCGTTGAGGATACCTCTTCCCTTGAGTTTCCTGAAAACGTTATTTAGTTTTTCGGTTAGATTCTCGAACATGACACTTTACTTTAGTCAGCAAGCATAACTAACTCATACACCTTGCTTGTCCTTTTGCCTGTTTTCTGTGTTGTGTCAAAGCTTGCATAACTCGTTATGCGCGCTTCAACACGCCTTGAAAACAAACAAAATTACGGCGCAATCTGTATAGCTTATTTATTCCTGATTCCTTAAATTCCCCTGTTTTTTATGATAAGGCATTTGATGCCCCTTATCTTCTTTTCCACCAGAGATGCCACTTTTCGGGCATCATCATACGTGGCAAATTCCATCAGCTTTACACGGAACCATTCTCCTCTTGACTGCAGGTTGATGTTGTCTACTATTGGAGAATATCCCATATCGGACAATTTTGCCTTCAGAACTTCTGTTTTGCGCTTATCCTTGAAAGATGCTATCTGGATCACATACGGTCCTGCGGTCTGTTTTTTCTCAGGCGGTTTATACTTCTTCTCAGCGGAAGGGAGCTTCTTATCCGCGAAGCTTTCCTTTACATCTTTACTGCTCCCCTTGAGTGTGTCATAAAAAGTAAATTTGATTTCATTTTCTTTTTTATCTGTATCTGTCGCAATGTCTCTGCCTTTTGTGATTTTTTCCTTTATTGTACCGGGCATGTCGGCTATTTTTTTAGGATAACTTTCGATATTTTTCCCTACGATCACACCGCACACAAAGAAGAACACGAGAAACAGAGCGACAACCAGTGTGAAAAAAACCAGGCCGAATTTGCCCAGCCTGAATTCAAAATCTCCATTTTTCTGCGGCATTAGTTTGTCCTCGGTTTTTACATACGTTCGGGCGCTGAAACTCCTAATAACCTAAGGGCGTTTCTGATTACTGTACCGGTGGATTTAATCAGGAACAATCTCGCTTTTGTTAACTCGGAGTTATCGGAAACAACCTTATGCTTATTGTAAAAGCTGTGAAAGACAGAGGCGAGATCGTTAATATAATAGGGTATGCGATGCGGCTCCAGCGCCTTTGCGCTCCCTTCAATCATCTCCGGGAACGTGTCAATTAATTTGATAAGTTCGCGTTCTTCCGGGGCGGTAAGAAGGTCGGGTCTGATTTCATCGTAGCATGGAGCCCGGCACCCCTGTTCCGCGGCGAGCCTCATAATACTGGATATTCTGGCGTGAGCATACTGCACGTAATAAACGGGGTTTTCGCTTGATTGTGTCTTTGCAAGTTCCAGATCAAAATCAAGGTGGCTGTTTGATCTTCTCATAAGGAAATTGTACCTGGCCGCGTCTTTTCCTACCTCGCCGGTTACCTCTCTTATTGTTACAAACTCACCGGCTCTGGTGGACATGGGAACAGGAATGCCGTTTCTGAGGAGATTTACCAGTTGGACCAGGACGATTTCAAGGTCTTCCCTTTTTCTGCCGAGGGCTTGAACAGCTGCGTGCATTCTGGATATATACCCGTGGTGATCCGCTCCCCATACATTTATAACCCTGTCAAAACCCCTTGAGTATTTATTCCGGTGATATGCGATATCGGCGGCGAAATAGGTAGGCTCGCCATTATCCCTGACAACAACCCTGTCTTTTTCATCGCCGAAATCTGTTGTCTTGAACCACAATGTGTTCCCTTCTTTATATATGAAACCCTTTCCCTGGAGATCCTGAAGGATTCTGGTTACACCATCGTTTTTGTAGAGTTCTTTTTCACTGAAATAACGGTCGAAGATTACGCCCAGGGTTTCAAGGTCTTCCTTTATCCCGTTAAGGATGGAATCGGCCGCGTATTCTGTAAGAAATGATATCGCGCTTTCTTTATCTGAGCGGAACTTGTCGCCGAAGCTGTCGTGTATTTCGTGAGCAAGTTCTGTGATGTATCGCCCCTGATAACAATTATCGGGGAACGAAATGTCCTCACCCATCAATTCCAGATACCTGTAGTAAACGGATTTTCCCAGCAGGTTCATCTGGTTTCCTGCATCATTTATGTAGTATTCTCTGGATACTGAAAATCCTGATGCCTGCAGAATACTGGCAATAACATCACCTGTTACAGCTCCCCTGGCGTGTCCTATATGAAGTGGGCCCGTGGGGTTGGCACTTACGAATTCCACCTGAACCCTGATGCCTTTTCCGATATCGGATTCACCATACCGGTCTCCAAGGGTGTCCACCTTCTTTAGAAGGACGGCCCATACGTTACTTTTGATAAAAAAGTTTATGAAGCCCGGCCCGGCTATCTCTATTTTGTCCAGTATCTGATCGCTGTCGTTGATGTTTTCGACGATGCGCTCAGCTATCCTGCGGGGGGCTTCCCTCTGGCTCGACGCAAGTATCATGGCCACATTGGATGCATAGTCACCATGAGACCCTTCCCTCGGAAACTCCACTTCTATAAAGGGGATGTCCGTTTCCTTTAATAATCCCTTTTCAAGGCAGGAATCAATCGATCCTTCGAGTAGCTTAATTAATCTTTCTTTCATAGAGCTTCTCAGATCTTCTTTCTGATGTAGAAAACGAAAAAGTTGGCCCGGAGGCCAACCTTTTTTAGATAGTTCTGAAACAATATGTTTCTATAAGTTTTTTGTCCGTTTTGTCAACTCACTTTTTATCCCTGTTTTCTATTTCATCGATATCTTTATCTTTAATGGAGAGATCTCTTGTAAAATCGGGGCAATGGACCATTCCGTTGGAATCTGTGGAAACTGAAAACCGTTTTGCACAGGTGTCTCTCCACGCACATATAGAGCAGTATCTTTTTTCTGTACTCATGGGCCATACCTCTCAATTTTTCAGTTTTTAAAACCACTTCTGATGATATAGATATGCCCCTTTCAAGTCAAGAAATTTTGTTATTTCACGATTACCGGTTCCCATGCGGGAACCTTCTTGAAAAAGGAATACTTGCGGAGGTCATTTCTGGTTCTTATGTTTTCTGCCAGTTGGTAGATTTCCCTTGCCTTTATGGTCCCGTCAGGGAGCTCAAATCCCCGTACAAAAACTTTCTGTCCTCTCTTGAAAGTCCTTAAAGACGTTTTCTCTCCGTTGGAGTTTCTTAACATGGTCCTGAATCGTTTTTTTCCCTTTCGGAAGTCCACCAGTTCAATAAATTTTTCACCAACTATCAGATAATTGTTTTGCGGGTGGACCTCCATGGCGGTGCTTTGAAGTTCGAAAAAGTTGAGTTCCGTAGACTCATCTATCTTGACTTTGTTGCCCGCGCATACAATTTGCGCAGAAATGAAGCAAACAGATAATACGACACATAAAACCGCAAATGACATGCTAAGTATTCGTGAATTCATATGAATCTCCTATATTAGTAAATGCCCATCCGGAAAATATTTTCCAGGACAGTCTCCTAATGAATCCCCCGCCAGTAAAATACATTAATATTCACTGCCGCTACCGGATCTTCCGGCACCACTCCACCTTCGATACCGATATAGATCTTCGGTCCGCCCTCGCGAACAGCGATAATAGGCGCTGTCGGGATGGCGGTGCCAATTATCTTAGAGCGATCATCCTTGCCACGCTCCACAATATTTCCATCCGCGTCGGTTTCGGTATCACTGCTGTAGTCGTGCACAGCTCCTCCGGTAAGATAATTTACCGCGTAGAGACGTGCCGTACCTCTGGCTGTCGGCGCTCCGCATGGATCCTCCGGATCACCACCACCCTCGGAAGCGGGCGTATAGGTGGTGAAATAGACAACACCGGCAAAAACCGTTGGAGAGGCCACTACCTTTTCCCCCGTATTCTCCAGTCGGATGTACCAGCCACTGGAAGCGGCAAGATCCAGGGATTGCTGTATTTTCTGAGCAGCTGTTCCCATCTGTAGTAAATCGTCGGTAACATCCACCAGATCGGATTCCGTTATGGTTGTAAAGGTGTCGCTTGCCTCCCAATCGTTCTTTATGGAGTACATTCTGTTTACTACACCTGTTTCACCGGGATCCGCGCGGTCTCCTGTCCCGAAGAATACAATCTCACCGAAAGGTTCCTTTACGCCATCAGGTGCGTAAAAGATTTTCTTTCTCTTGTCGTCCACAGGGGCGGAGAAGAGCTTTCTGCCGGACCATGTGCCGTTATGGTCATTGTCTTCAAAGGCGAACATGTTGCCTCCGAGGTCTCCCGCGTACACACTGTCGACAATGGCGTCCGAATCGGTATCAAAACCCGATACGCCCACGATGCAGTGTGTCATTGATGCATAATTGCCTGCGTTAAAGTTCAGGCTGCTGACGGCTCCGGTGGCAGTCTTTATCGCGAATACTGCGCGTCCCTCAGCGTCGGAAGGGGCTGGTGCGGACGCGTCCTGATTTGTGTCGTACCCCCCGGCCATCAGGAACACTCTGTCCGTTCCGCTTGTGGTTTTAATAGTGCATATTTCAGGTTTGCACCAGGATTGACCCAGGGATTCTCCTCCCAATATATCAGGGTTTATCCTGTACAGGTAGGATGGAGCGGAAGCGGTTGTAACATCAAGGGCGTAATAATGATCTCCCCCGCGCCGCTCCCCGAAAAAGAGTATTTTCTGACTGGGGCCCTCATATACCACCGGCGCTCCATCCACGAAATAGTCATGGTCGTCATTCGAAAGCAGTGCCAGACGGTCTAATTGCTCCGGAGGTATGAAAGCCCAGCGTTCGCTGCCGTCGCTGTCATCGAAACAGTGCATCATCCCGTCATTGCTCCCCGCGAATAAAATAGTGCTTGTTGAGCTGTAGTGAACTACAGCGGGTTCTGAGTGAAGTACATCTCCCAGTATCCAGAATCTGTCTCCGCCGTATATGTCACTGATCAGACTTTGTCTTTGAAAATCACTGTCTACATCCAGTACGGAGTTGGTAATCAGCACGTTGTCTGATGAGAACGCGTTGTCCTCGTGGGTAAGAGAGGACTGGGTGCCCATATATGAATAAATGTTTCTGCTTGATTGCTCAAGCAGAATCTCCCCGATGCCGCCGGCGGCCACATTGGGGCCATCGGCGGAGGGTGACCAGTATGACCGGGCATTGTCTTTAATTGTGCCGTCAGACATTGTGGCCGGGTTGCCATTCGCGTCTATCAGATTGCCAGTCGAGTCCAACCCGTATTTCTTTAGATTTCCCAACCATCTGCCGCTCTGCTGGGGTTTGAAAAAGCCCAGGTAGATGCGATCTCCCGCATATGTCCGGTTCATCCTGCTTACCGGAACAACGGGAGAGACAAACATGGCATTCGCCTCTGATATGTTGGCCATAATTTCTTCGAATGCCTCCGATAAGCCGGATATGCTGTTGGCCGTGTAATACTCTCCCCCGCCGTTCAGGGCCGTGTCCTGTAGAAGCTGTTGCTCTGTCCTGAAACCGATGGTATAGGTAGTAACGTTCTGTTTCTCGAAGGATGTCCCTGTTCCAAGCGTGGGATTGCAGTCATTTTCATAGAGGTACTTCGCGACATCATCCAGATAATCCGTTCCGTAGCTTGCGTAGCTGCCGGGATCATTGCCGTCATTGTCATAATCACCGATGACATCCCCGTTGATATAGGTGCCCGATGTAAGCTTCGAGTTGTTGTCCATGGTCGGGGCACCATCCGTCATGAGAACGATATAGTTTTTCTGGCAGCGTTCCTGCATGGGTGTTGTATAAGTGGTGCCGGTGTTAAACCAGCTCGGTCTACCCGCGAAGTAGAGCCCCGCTTCGGCCAGGGTTTCCGCGAGCGGTGTCCATGTGGTGGCGCTGAGGCCATTGACGGCGTTTATCAGGGTGGTCTTGTTGGTTCCGCATTCGCACACGATATGCCCCCCCTCAGAGCTGTTGAAGATCATGAGGCCGAACCTCACATTATCTGTGTCGGTTATAAGATTGGTGACAACCTCTTTGGCCACGGATATCCTTGAACTCGCGTCGCCAATACCCGATGCGTCATAATTCCTGTAATTTCCCAGTCGAAGCGTCTTTTTGCTTCCGCCGCAGGCATAGTTTCTGTTTGCGCTCCTGATTCTTCCCCTAGCGTAACCCTTTGTGAGCAGATCCTGCTTTATCCACTCACAGTTCAGGTCAGCGACATCGCCTGCGAACCAGACCCAGGACCCGTGCCTCTTCCGGTAGACTGCGTTGGTAAGATATGATCCGGAGTATGTTGTCGCCGGATCGTAATATTCACCTCCAACGTCAACAGTGCCCATACTCCCCGAGTTGTCAAAGATGACAAGCACATTGGGTTGCACCGAAATGGTCACGGTGCCGTAGATCTCCGTGTCATCCGCCATGAGTATTCCCTGCGATGCGAACAGCATGGCAGCCACTGTGATTATTATGATCAGGACCCGTTTCATGACATGTTCTCCTCTGTTCATTCTTCTGTCTTTTCCCCTACTGACTTTTGTTAAACACCTTCCACACCCCTGTCTGGATCTGGGTGTTTCCGCTTGTGGATGTTGTTGTAATTCCGTACCTGCGCACCTCGAAATGCTTCATGCTGTATCCTGATCTACTCGGAGGCGAATCTCTGTGCAGTCTTGCCGGAAGATCATTCGCCCCGTCGCTCAATCCCGAAATAGCGGTATTTGTACTTTCGATACAGCGGATTTCCACTGTGGTGTTATTCAAAAGAGCGGAATATAACGCGGCGGTTTCTCCGGCTGTCAGGAAACCTGTGGTTAGCCATGTACTGGGGGTCTCCATCGTATTGATCAGAACGCCTTCGGTGTTGTAGAAAGAGTTTACAGACTGTGATTCATTGCCGGATATCTTCAGCTCTACCGTTGAAGTTGTGGTTGCCGCTATGCCTATCATAGTCAGGACCGCCAGTATCAAGAGCGCGGTAACAAGCGCGAAACCACGCTCATTGTTTATTGTATCTTCTGGTGTTATTGACACGTTGCGTTTTCCTTTTATGGTCATATTACTGATTCCTGCAGATCACTCTGGTGTTGATGGTTCGCGAAAATGTCTGTCCCTGGGTGTCTGTTCCGTTACATGTCATTGAGATAATAACAGTTTTTATGCTATTAAGATTTGTTGCTGCGACCGGCGTGGCGATGGCATTCCCACTGGCATCCAGGTATCCCAGCGACAGGACGCTTACCTTATCAATGAGAGTCTGCCAGCTTTCACCGGCAGTTCCCTCATAGAGACAGCGCCGGAGCCTGCTGTTGGCTGAATCATATTCATAGGTCATTCTTTCCTCATCCTGGGGATTATCAATGATTCCGTTCATATCTATGTCGGCCGTAAATCGTATCCTGGTTGTCGTTGCCTGTTCAATGCCGGCTCCCGCGGAGGTGAGAGGATCCAGCCCCGCCATGCGGATATCCCTGACCATAAAATCAACCCCCACGCGCACACCCTGCTGTGCCTCCGCCACGCGGTCCTGGGTATGATACGACTTATTGGAAGCGATAAATATTCCGTAGATTGCCCCGACGGCAATACCCATTACGGCAAGTGCCACCAGGATTTCAACCAGCGTAAAACCGGTTGTATGCTTTCTGGTGGATGAACGTCTCCTGTGCATCAGTATCCACCCCCTCTGCTGATGGTGTTCAGTGCCACACTGTGACTGTTCCCTCCCACCACCCATGATACCGTTACGGTTACCGAGCGTGAATTGGTCCCGGAAGGGCCTATCTGCCAGCTTCGGTTGAATATTCCTGTCTGATCACTACCGCCGGGTTCGCCGGTTATGTTTGTGCTGGTCTTTAATTCTTCCAGCTTGTCCTGGGCCAGGAAGGTGGCTCGTGAAATCTCGTTCCCCGTTTTGTTCCCGTGTATCGCGCTGACCTGCATCGTCGCCACGGCCAGAAGCCCTATCGTAAGAATGGCCATCGCTATCAGCACCTCGATAAGGGTAAATCCTCCTTCGCCGTGCGACTTTCTTCCGGCGCCTGCCGGCATTTTTTTGTTTTTATTAGTCAACATCTTCCCAGGTTTCACCGTCAGTGCTTGTTTGAATTTGTATGTGCCCTAC
Source organism: Syntrophobacterales bacterium (assembly GCA_021163105.1). Lineage (GTDB taxonomy): Bacteria > Desulfobacterota > Syntrophia > Syntrophales > UBA2210 > UBA2210. Next base: position 3,593 of record JAGGXJ010000032.1, on the reverse strand, counting down.
CATGGACAGGGCCACACCCCTGTAATTATCATTGGTATTCTTTATATAGACATGTCCTCCCAGTCCATTAGGAAGGCCTCGGCCATCGAAGCGAAATCGTGGTACGCCCCCCGGGAAACCGGCTTCGTAAATTGTGACATTTGTGGGAATGGACACGGTCTTGACGACAGGTTCCGATCCATCTCTGGCATTATTTCCGGCAGTTCCTCCGCCTGCTCCGTTATCCACAAATGCCTCATAACTGTTATTGCCGGTGTCAAAGTCCATAACTACCCGCGAGTTTTCACGGATAGCCCTCAGTTTTGAAAGTTCCATGTTCGATTTAAGGTTTCTCGCCGCCGATTTCAGGTTTACGTCTATCGAGTATTCCTGCAATGCGGGCGCGGCTATGCCTATAACTATTCCTATGAGCGCGACAACTATTACGAGCTCTACCAGCGTGAAGCCGGCTTTTTTTTGTGTGACGGCTATCATTTCTGTCTACCTGTAAAACAAAAGCTTCATGACCATATTACCCCAGAAGATATATGCAACGGCGGCGATGGAGAGGAACGGTCCGAAAGGGACGGCATATTTTGTATCCTTTCCCTTGCAGATCATGGCGGATATGCCCGCGACCGCGCCGATAAGGGAGCTTGCCATGATAATGAACCACAGAGACTGCCATCCCAGAAATCCACCCAGCATGGCCAGCAGTTTTATATCGCCCCCACCCATTCCTTCTCTCTTTGTCAGGAGCTGATATACGAAGGCAACCAGGTAGAGGCATCCTCCCCCTGCCAAGATGCCTATCAGAGAGCTTTTGAGTGTGATATCCATAAAAAGAATGGCCGCCAGCGTGAAGAGAGGTATTCCGGGAAGAGTGATCACGTCCGGGATAATCCGGTGCTTCAGATCAATAAAGGTGATGACAATCAGGGCGCATGTGAAGAGGAAGGAAAAGAGATACTCGAACGACAGGCCATATTTTCGGAAGAGGAGAAGAGACATCACAGCGGTCAGCAATTCTATCGCGGGATAAATCGGGGATATTTTTTCACCGCAATTCCTGCATTTTCCCCTGAGTATGATATAGCTGATAATCGGTATGTTGTCATAGAACTTGATGGGGTGCTCGCACGCCGGACAGTGGGACGCGGGGAACACAATAGATTTCCCCGGAGGGATTCTGTAGATGCATACGTTGAGGAAACTTCCCACGATGGCTCCCAAAACTGCTGACAAGACTCCCAGAAGATATTCCGCGTAGAGCGCCATTGCTGTAACTCCCTGTTTTTTTATAAAGAAATCCTGAAAATCCAGGACAAGCAAATCGATTGTCAATTTTATACTAAAGATTACGGGTGAATGCAATGAAACGCTTCATTCTTCCGGTGTGAAATGTATCACATGATCAATTTTTATTTTTTGAGAAATCTATCTCTGGAAGGAACCAGATTATGAGGATACTTACACTAAACCTCCGGTTACAGGTGGGCACGCCTTTTGAGTCGTTCCGGGTTCAGAATCAAGAGGGTATTTCCTTTGGTGCCAACCAGTCCTCTTTCACGCAGGACTTTCAACTCCTTATTTATGCTTTCTCTTGTGGCCCCGACTATGCTGGCGAGGTCCTTCTGGGTCAGGCGCAGATCAATCTGGACAGGGTCCCCTTCCTTCTTCTGATAACCGTATTTCCCGGACAACTCCACAAGCCTTCTGGCAAATCTCGTAGAGATGTTGAGAAAGTAAGCGTCTTCCAGAAGGTCATCTGTCTTGCGCAATCGTATTGAGAGATAAGAAAGGATTGGCTGTATAGCCGCTTCATTTCCCTTCAGGAATGCCATGAAATCTTTTTGATTCAGGACCAGCAACTCTGAAGGTTCGAGCGCCACAACATCGGCCGAACGTGGCATTCCGTCCAGAAGCGCCATTTCACCGAAACAGTCTCCTTCGGACAGTATTGCAGGCGCCACCTCATCTCCCATATCTGAGGGAAGAACAATCTTGACACTTCCTGATTTTACTATATAAAGTGAAGTCCCCTCATCGCCTTTGCGGAACAGCGCTTCTCCCTTCTTTAGAGAACGGCGTTTCAGCGATGCGGCAAGATGTTCGCTGTCATAAGGACTGAGAGATTGGAAGAGATGTACTTCCCTTAAAAAATTTTCAGGTTTCATGATATGCCTGCCGGGTCTTTTGTGTGTATCGGAAGCGAGCGTGTACATCACAATATAATTTGGTAAAGTATAGACAATGCGGTGTAATAAGTCAAAAGGTATATTCGATATGAAACCTGTCTCAACGGGCTCATTATATTTTTTACGCCCCGCCTATTGCAGTGGAGGATAATATGGATAAATTTATCGTAAAGACGCAATCAAGATTTGAAATGATCGATATTACAAAAGAAGTAAGCTCTGTCTTGAATAAGGCCGGAGCAAAAGAGGGGACCTGTTATCTGTTTGTGCCGCATACCACCGCGGCGGTTACAATAAACGAAAACGCGGACCCCGATGTGCCGAAAGACATATTGATGGAACTGGACAAGGCAATCCCTCTGAGTGACAATTACAGACACATTGAGGGTAATTCCGCCGCTCACATAAAGGCATCTCTTTTTGGCTCCTCCGAGGTTGTTCTTGTAGAAGATGGCAATCTGGTTTTAGGCACATGGCAGTCGATCTTCTTCTGTGAATTCGACGGACCCAGGACGAGGAATGTTATGGTCAGATTTATTTCCGCCGTCTGAACGCTCAGCTACCGGGACTGTTATGACGAGGCATTTCGGTGTCCTCATCTGGTGCCGGTTTCTATTACCGGGAGACACAAGAGATATGAACATGCAGGCATTTTTTATTCTCGCATCGGCTTCGCCCCGCCGCAGAGAACTCCTTGGTGAATTGATTCGGGACTTTGAGGTGATCCCGAGTAAGGTCGATGAAAACCCCCTGGAAGGGGAATCGCCCAAAGACCATGTCCTGAGACTGTCAAGAGAAAAAGCCCTCGAAGTCTCCCGCGGGAATCCCGGTAGATGGGTTTTGGGTGCAGATACTGTAGTAATAATAGACGGGGGAATGCTTGGCAAGCCAGGAACGCCCAGCGAGGCAAAGAAGATGCTCGGCATGCTGAGCGGCAGAACACACAGGGTAATAACCGGCTTTGCTATTGTGAAGGGGGATGAGGGCGTAATAGTCAACGATGCCGTTGAATCCTCCGTGATATTCAAGGATATCTCCAGGGATGAGATGGACTGGTACACAGGAACAAGCGAACCTTACGACAAGGCGGGGGGATACGCTGTCCAGGGAAAAGCAGCCTTTTTCATAAAGGAGATTCACGGTTCATACACTAACGTAATCGGTCTTCCACTGTGCGAAGTGGTGACTGCGCTGGAGAAAGCCGGTGTATTGAGATTTAACCCCCATGCCTCTAACCTGGACAAGTCGAAATCAAACAAGATATAATACTTTATTACGAAAGCACGAAGTTACGAAAACACGAAAAACAGGATTTGATTTTGTGCTTTCCTTCTTTTCGTGGTTTCGTGATTATTTTTTAATTCGTTTGCCGTTTTTGCCAAAACTTTACAACGAAGAGACTGATAAAAAACCTTG
>JAGGXJ010000007.1 GCA_021163105.1 Syntrophobacterales bacterium | reverse complement strand
GCGCGTCACCATTTCCATCTATTCTGTCATGCAGCCACTGTCCCTCCGGGGCGATGGTGCGAAGACAATTCAGCACATCGGTTTGTATGTTCGGATCCCAGTTCTCCTGTATCATGATCGCGGCCGTCGCCCCGAGGGCGTACAGGGGCACAGTTCATGGTCTTTACCATGCGCTGACACAACAGCTTGAACCTGCGCCGTGATATCCACTATCTCTTCCCGGAATGTTGTCCTGAATGTTATTATTGTTCTCATTACCTGCCGCTGTCGGGTGTATCCGTAAAAAGGGGGCTGCTCTTCACGAGTTCATAGAATTCATCCGGAGATTTCCCTATGGACATCTTTTCAAAAGGACACATTTCGTTCCCTCCGCGATTGATAATATAGGGCACCGTTTTCATGAAATGCCTTGCTATGCCGAATATCTTCAGTGTTTCGGCTGCCAACTCGCTCCCAAGAGGTGAAAACACCTTGCGGCAGCATATCTTTTTCATAAGCAGCGCGGCCGCGTTTCCGGTTACTTTATCAAGAACCACCACCTCATCAATAGAAGAACTCTGCTCTATATAGCTGACCAGAGGAGAAAATCCCCTTTTTGGGGATTGAAAAACTGTTCCGCCCAGGCTGATGACCCGGATAGTATCGCCGCTTTTCAGGAATGACTCAAAATATGTGTCAGCACTTTCCTGTCGCCGGGAAAAGTTCAGATTCAATATCACTTTTCGTTGGACATCAGGGTCCTTAGAATATCCTCTTTACCTATAATGCCAACCAGCTTGTCCTGTTCCAGGACAGGCAACGTGTGCACGTTATTTTTTAACATCAGGGAGGCAATATCTTCAAGGGTGGTTTCCGGATCAACGGTTATCGGGTTAGAGACCATGGCCTGAGCCACAGTGGTTGCAACCATCTTCTCCACTTCTTTTTCAATTTTCTTATAAGAAGCCAGGGGAATAATGCCGTCAAGAAGGGTAAAGAAAGATGGCAGCGGAACTTTTTTTTGCTGGATGATCAGGTCATCCTGACAGATAATTCCCAGCAGGCGATCTGTCTCATCAACGACAGGCAGACCATTGAAATGGTTCTCAAACATCAGCTTTGCGGCCGCGGTAATTTCCGTTTCGGGAGAAACAGTAACAATCTTTTTTGTCATAATATTACTTGCTTTAAACATATTACCTCCACTCGTTTTTATACGTGTAATACTACCTTCGAAGTTCCATGAAGTCTACAACTGATTTTAACACTCTTTGTCCACTGGCACGACACCAATTTTTTCTAAGGACAGATTTAGGCCCTCATTTAAAAACTCTGCGATGACTAGATAGTTTTCCCGAACTTGAATGTGGAATTCATAATCACCTTTTTGAGTGTGAGATAATGTATGTTTGCTAGTAATCAACGGTTGCAACGGCCCCGAAAAGATATCCATTCTGCTTTGGTGGACCACTGCAATAATTAGAGTGCCATTACTTGCACGGCGTTCTTCCTCTTCAAGCATATCTGAGGGGATGCCATGCCAGTTCTCGTGGCCACCAAGTATCCAATACGATTTTCCGTTTTTGTCCTCAAGGTATTTTCTCCGTGAACCAACGGGGGACAATCCTATCTTAAAGTACCTCTCGACTGCGGAAATAACCTTGTTTCGGTCATGCTCATCAAACTTTCGTGATTTCGTTGTCTTGCGCTCCTTTCCACTGGAGACACCAGCAATAGGAACACTTTCTTCAACCGAGGGGTGGGTCAACTTTGGGCTACCATCTCCATGGCTTTGGAATGAATCTATTACTTCCAATTTCTCAAGTAAACGTTCGCGTATTTCTTTTGCAGAAGAGGCTAAACCTCGTTGAATTAGAACTATAGCTGTTGCGTCAAATGTATCCGCTACTCTCGCCTGATAGGCAATTTGTATCTGATCAACAAGATCTTCGGATATTTCAATTGACAGCTTCTTTTTTATACTTCTTTCTTTCTCACCATACGTGCCCTGCGTCTGCGAAGCTTTTGTATCGATTATTGCAGGAAGTCCAATCGTCCGCCCTCGTCCTTCCCCCATAAATGCTAGTCTAGGTGAGTTATATCGGTTTTCCCTAATGTTCTTGTCAATAGTGGTATAAATTGAAAAAACTGGGTCTTTCGACGAACTGGTCACCAATCCACGTTTAAGCGCAATTTCAGCGACTTCACGCGAGGCCATTGGGCGACCAGCCTCCTTTAATATGGCATACGCTGCTTCTTGAGCTGTCACAATACACCTCCTGTTTGTTTGCCTATTTAATTTGTGGTTATATTAGGGAAACAAACAAGGTTTGTCAATAGTTTTTTAATCGTCTGTAATCTTTCCTATCTTTTCTTCCGTTGCCGTCCACTTGTCGTAAAGGGAATCGAGCCGGGAGGTGATCCGGGAGTATTCAATGTTGAGAGACTGAATTAACGCCTCGTTTTTATAGGTATTCTGATCTGAGAAAGAGGTTTCGATCTCCAGCTTTTTCTTCTCATAAGCGGCTATTTCCCTTTCAATCGTCTTAAGGGCCTCCTTCAGTGGTTTCAGTCGTTTATACCGGGACTGTCTGTTTTCGGCCTCCATTCTTTTCCGGTTCTTTTTAATGTCTAACGGAGGACCGCTTTCCGGAAGGTCTTTTCCGGAGGGGGCTTCTTCCTGTTCCCGGTGATATTTGTCCAGATAATCATCGACATTTCCATGATATATGCTCAAATCATTGTCTTTCAGCACGGCGACCTTGTTTATAAGCGGCGCAAGAAAATCCCTGTCGTGGGACACAATTACGTATGTCCCCGAAAATCTTTTGAGACTGCGCTGGAGAATGGCTTTTGACTGTGCGTCGAGGTGATTCGTTGGCTCGTCCATTATCAATAAATTCGCGGGTTTCAGAATCATCTTGGCGAGAGCGAGCCGACTTTTTTCGCCTCCCGACAGAACGGAAACCGGTTTAAATACGTCATCATCCTTAAAGAGAAAACAACCGAGAAGAGTTCTCAGCTCTCCGGGAGATTTGAGAGGAGCGACCGCGTCAAGTGTCTGCAGGGCTGTCTTCTCCGGGTCCAGTCCTTCCACTATGTTCTGGGCGTAATAAGAAATAACCGTATTGTGCCCCGGTTTTCTGGTCCCGCCCTGGAAGGTATCAGCGTTGGCCATAATACGCGCGAGTGTGGACTTACCGGAGCCGTTGACACCAAGGAGAGCGATCTTATCCCCGCGTTCAACAATGAAGGATATCTCCTTCAATACTGTATTATTACCGTAGGACTTTGTAAGCTTCTCCATCTCCATCGCCACCCTGCCGGCACGTGGCGGGTCCGGAAAATCGAAAAATATGGAATTTTCCTCTTTATCCATCTCGATATGCTCTATCTTTTCGAGCATTCTGATACGGCTCTGGACCTGTTTTGCCTTGGTGTTTTTATACCGGAATCGCTCTATAAAGCGTGTAGTGCTGTCAATCATGCGCTGTCGATTCCTGAGAGAAGATTGCAGCATCTCTATGCGCTGGGCCTTCTGGATCAGGCAGGATGAGTAATTGCCTGTGTATTCCGTGGCTTTTCCCATCGATATTTCGATCACTCTCTCGACAAGATTGTCAAGAAAGCGACTGTCGTGAGATACCAGTACAATGGAACCCCTGTACGACTTAAGATATCCTTCAATCCATTCCAGAGAGTCCATATCAAGGTGATTGGTAGGTTCGTCAAGCAGCAGAATAGACGGTTCCCTGAGGAGCAATTTGGCAAGAGCGATTCTCATCTGCCAGCCACCGCTGAACTCCTCTGTCATTCGGGACATGTCCTTTTCGTTAAATCCAAGGCCCGAAAGGATCTGTTTCACCCTTATCTCTATATTGTATCCATCCCGGTGCTCCAGGATGCTCTGGGCTTGCCCCATTTCATCAACAAGATCCTGTAATTTTAAAGGGTTATCTCCTTGTTGCGGGCTTGTAGCCGAAATTTCATCGCCTATTTCTCTGATTCTTTCATGGAGACGGTTCAGGTCATCAAAGGCCGTTGCCGCTTCTTCGAAAAGGGTTCGACCCGAGTGATACACACTATCCTGAGGGAGATAACCTACGCTGTTAAATCTGGATTGAATGATTTTTCCCGAGTCTGCCTCGATTTCTCCCAGGATTATCTTCATCAGCGTGGATTTCCCTGTTCCGTTCCGGCCCACGAAGGCAACCCTGTTTCCATTTTCTATATGGAGAGAAAGATTTTTGAAGAGATATTTCTCTCCGTACTGTTTAGATATATTTTGCAGTGAAATCATTTTCAGTCAAATTGGGATCAGTAAAAAATTTTTGTAATACCTTGAAAAACAAGAAAATCCGGGAGTGTATTGAAAAGAACACCCGGCCGATATTCTGCAGGTATCCGTAATGGTTAAAGGCTGAAACGAGGACTTTCACCGGCCCGCACCCTTCAGTCCGAGTCGGCGGCGGACTTCCCGGGGAGTTGCCACAGGCAGGTTAATTGTATCGGCCACGGTGCGGATACGCTTAAGGAGGTCCTGATTGGATGCAAGCCTGGTACGTTCCGGTGTGAGCCAGAGATTGTCTTCCAGCCCGACACGTATGCCTCCCCCGTTAATCATCCCGTTCAGGTTCATCTTCAGTTGGGAGTCACCGATACCACCCACGGCCCATACAGACTGTTCTGGAAGTTCTGTAAGCATAACACCGAGATTGAGAATATTAGCCTGGGCGCAGGCGATATTGCCCAGTAGAAGATTGAAGTAAAAGGGCGGTTCAATAAGTCCTTTCCTGTGAAGATATTTCGCGTAGTTGATCATGCCGATATCGAAAGCTTCGAGTTCAGGCTTGATGCCCTTTCCCTTCATGCTCGTAGCAAGTTGTTGAATAATCTCGGGACTGTTCACGCTGGCCTGCCTGTTGAAGTTGACGCTGCTCAAGGTCAGGCTTGCCATATCAGGCCGGCTGACCCCTTCAAGTTCCAGGCATTCTGATCTCTTCTCAAATTCATTCCAGTGGCGTCCGCTGGTTGAGACGGAGAGAATGAGGGCATCTTCACCCATCCCGTCAACGCGACGAATACCGTCAATAATTTTTTTGTAAATCTCCTTGCGGTACGTCGGCAGCCCATCCTCTCCACGTGCATGCAGATGCACCATGGAAACGCCGTACTGGCGGGCATCAAGCACCTGCTCAATAATCTCCCGGGGTGTAATCGGGATATGCGGTGTCATTTTCCGAGTCGGGAGCATGCCGGTAGGGGTGAAATTGATGATCAGTTTGTCTGGATGTTGCACAACGACCTCTTTGCTCCGGCTGAACATTTTTTTCTTGATGGAGACAGGCTTACTGAAACAGTAAGCATATACCGAAACTTGCAGTCTCGTTGCGTGAATATGTCAAAAATATTGTTGCGAGTCAAGCCTGAGATTCAGGAGAAAAGACTTTTGATGTTCGCTGTTTTTCCCGTTTCGTTTTACTATCCTTCAGCCGGCACGGGTTTTGAAACAGGTTCTAAAACAGTGTCTGAAGCGGTAAATTTTTTCATTATCCACCCGAACTCTCCGGAAGGCAGTTTGATAAATAACCATTCCGGGGCAGTCCCGTGGGTTTCCATAACCGTTCCTTGGGGAATCTGGAAAATTATCGGATGATCCATGCCGGGACCTGATCTTACATTCAACATATGGGTTGTTGCTCTCACTTGTCCAATTACTGGTGAAGGAGGTTGAGACCTGTTGATGGAATCTGCTGCCGATACCTCGTAGGGAGGTTTTACAACAATATATCCTGCTGGGGTTCTGTTATAATAGGCATCGCCGTAGTAATAATATTCAATTCCCCCGGACCGGAATGTTACATATTCGGGCGGCAATTGAGTAACTACAGCCCCGACAGGCGGCTTTATTACGACATATCTTTTATACGGAAGTTCCCGGTAATAAATTCCCCTGTGGTAATAATAATGCAACCCTGCAATGGTTACCATCGCAAACGTCAAGGGCAGAAGAGGGTTAATATAAGGGCGATGATAGTAATGGTGTACAGAGTGATGCTGTCTGGGCGGTCGGTGTTTCCGAGCGGCACAGGCGCTCTCTGTAAGGATGGGGGTGCAGATAAAAAAGGTTGCAAGCCCCACAACAAAAAACCTGTAGGCAAATTTTGATTTCCTTTTCATTTTTCCATACTCCCTTCTTCGACGATATAGATGGTGATATGTGTATAGACGTTTGTTCGCAACAAAAAAGCTACATTTAATTAACAGGGCTGTCCCTTTTCTTGATTTCCGGGGAGAGCAGGAGGTCATGCCTGTTTCCTAATTCACGCACCAGCTTCATGAAACTTGCGGGCAGCGGAATTTCTTTCGGCACAAGCAATATCTTCAGCTCATTGGCGTGAACAAGGATTGACAGGCTGTCTATACCCTCCTGCCTGTCGCAGAGAACCTGGATCCGCAGGGCATCTGTTAATGGCGCCATCATGTCAACCAGATCAAAAGGGACATTTCTCAGCGTTTCATGTATCAGATTTCTGTTTTCCCTGACGAAGGAGGCAAAGGGTTCCTCTGTGCCGGATGTGCTAAAGATGTCATTCACAACCGCACCGGTAAGAGTGTTTATAAACGCGGCTTCTCTATCAGGGTTTTGCCCGATGAGGTGTTTTTTGAGCCTCTTGAAAAACACCATCTTAATGATGGCGACTCCCTGCCGCAATATCGGTAGTAATTTGCTTTCGAATTCTTCCATGCCAAGCCTTCTATTCCTCTCGCTGCAACTATCTCATCTATTCCCGGTGGCTTTGTCAAGATTTTTCAAAAATTTGTTTGACTTACCCGAATAGAAAGTGTCATTTGTCGAAGTCAGCATATATCTATAACAGGAAAAAGGAGGATAATATTTATGTCTTTTGAAACAATACTTACCGCCAAAGAGAATCAGACAGGAACTATTTCTCTCAACCGCCCGAAACAGTTTAACACATTCAGCACGAAGATGGCGGAAGAACTGAACGAAACCCTGCTCCAGATGGAACAAGACGAAACAATCCGGGTGGTTATAGTAAGGGGAGAAGGAAAGGTTTTTTCAACAGGCATAGATGTCAGTGAATTTGAGGGGAAAACATCTTCAGAATACCACGCGTGGATAAAAATCATGGATGAAATGCATCTCACAATAGCCTCTATGGGGAAACCGGTAATTGCCTCCATCCACGGATTTGCGGTGGCAAACGGGGCGGGCCTTCTGGCAGCGGCGGATTTCGCGATTGCATCGGAAGAAACAAAAATCGGCACCTCGGCGATAAACGTTGGACTCCTGTGTTCCGGACCAATCGCCCCATTAAGCTACTTTCTTCCCAAAAAGAAAGCGCTCGAGATGCTGCTCTGTGGAGACATGATAGACGCAAAGGAAGCGGAACGCCTGGGAATTTTAAACAAAGTTGTGCCACTCGAAAAACTGAAGGAAGAAACGGAAGCCTTCGCCAGGAAACTCATCGATAAAAGTCCCGTAGCGGTGCGGATCGGGAAGGAATTCTACTATGAAATGATGGATATGTCCTTTCGTCAGAAGCTCGCCCTTGCCGGCGAGGTCCTAACCAGGCTATGCACGACAGAGGATGCCCGCGAAGGAGTTAGCGCATTTCTGGAGAAGAGAAAACCGGAATGGAAGGGTTGGTAGGACAAGGCTCTGTCCCAGCGTATGCGTTTATCTGAAACTCGGATCGCCCGTTCGTTAATGGAGTTTTCGGGAGCTTCGTATGAGATCGTAAGCCGCCTTGATAGCCCCGGTTTTTTCAGTGGCAAATTTCATCATCTCATCGGGAAGACCTTTGGAAACGAGTTTGTCAGGATGATACTGCGTCATGAGACGCCGATACGATTTTTTGACTTCATCGTCGGAGGCTTTTTTAGAAAGCCCCAACACGCCATAGGCATCCTTGAGACGGGTATTGTCCGTGCTATATTTTCGGTCGAAGCCCGCACTACCTCCCGCATGCTGTCCCGCCTGCATCATTCGTATGATGCGCTCGAAATCCGCCCTGGGATAGCCTGTATGGTCGCAGACGTAATAGAGAATATAGAGTTCCGAGTCATGAATTTCTCCGTCAGCCATTGCTGTTCCCAAGAGAATCTCAAGAAACATCCGTATAAGGCTGCGTCTCCCATGACACTCCCGCCTGAACTGCTCCAGGATATCGTCAAGCGGAAAATCGGGACGCTTGCCTTCATTAAACAAATTCAGGGCAGCCTGCTGCTGCTCCGGGGCAAGTTGCATATTCCTCATGACGGTATGCACCGCGGCGATCTCCTCATCGGAAACTCTTCCATCCGCTTTCGCCAGATGGCCCATCACGGAGAAGATTGCCGTAAAAAAGGCAATCTGCACCCGCTCGGGATTTCCGAATCCGAAATTCCCTCCGCTGGCAACTGTTTTGGCATGATCAAAGCTATGTCCTACAGCGGTACCCAGGATTGCACCCAGAGGACCTCCGAATAGAAATCCCACCGAACCCCCTATCAATTTTCCCCACCAACTCATCTTAATATTCCTTTCTATTTCGTTGAATTCAAGGCGGCACCAAAGAGCATGATGACAAAGCAGCCGTAGCGTAGATCAATGTGTCAACAGAATGGCCCCGGTCTTCCGCTATCCCTGATTTCTTGTTCTGTATTTACATATAAGCTGAAACAGAAAAACGCAAGCCCCGCGTCCTACAATGTCGCTTGTCTTACGGCGTCTGCTATTTTTTTGTGTACCCCGGGATTCATAAAGTCAGGTATGATCTCGTGCTTGCCTGCCAGAGATGCAAGGGTCTCAGCGGCGCTGAATTTCATGGGATAGGTGATCCTTGGAGCGCCGGAGTCAAGCGTTCCACGTATAATACCGGGAAAAACCAGACAATTGTTTATCGTTCTGCCATCCAGCGCTATCCCTGCGCCTGCTTCCAATGCGTCTCCAAGGTGTATCTCGGGAAGAGGATTGGCTAACGCGAAGATAATGGGGGCATTATTCATGCTGCGCACCATATCTTTTGAGACCAGGTTTGATGATGAGACTCCGATAAAGATATCTTTTTCCCTCATAACTTCTTTTAAGCCACCTTTTTCTCCAGTTTTATTGGTAAGTTCAGCAATCGAATTCTTGTATGCGTTCATATGTTCCGGTCTGCCCATGTAGAGAGCTCCTTTTCTGTCGCAGACAGTAATATGCCTGAAACCGTATTCCAAGAGCATCTTTCCGGTGGCCATTCCCGCCGCGCCCACGCCGCTGATGACGATTTTTACCCTTTCCTTTTGTTTGTCTACAAACTGCAGCGCCTTCAGCAATGCGGCCAGGATAACAGTTGCTGTTCCGTGCTGGTCATCGTGGAAGACGGGGATGGGTACTCTTTCCTGTAGCCTTTCTTCCACCTCGAAACAGAGAGGCGCCTTTATATCCTCTATCATGATAATGCTGAATGTCTTTGATACCGCTTCAAGTGTGTCAACGATCCTGTCTGCGTTGTCACTTTCTATAAGGAGAGGCATGCAGCTTACCCCCGCCATCTTGTTCAGGATGACCGATTTGCCCTCCATAACGGGCATTCCCGCAAGAACGCCGATATTGCCGAGGCCCAGTACGGCGGAACCATTTGTGGCGATGCATGCAGAATTGCCGATGGAGGTATATTCCCGTGCCGCTTCAGGATGTTCGACGATGTGGTTGCACATCTGAGCCACTCCCGGAGTATAAACCATTCTCAGGTCACTCAGCGTATCTATCTTTACCGTCGGCATTATGGCTATCTTACCGCCGCGGTGTATATGAAGTACCTCATCCTCAATGGAGATTAATTTATAATTTTTAAGCTGTTTCAGATCGGAAATCGTGTCTGAAAACTGTTTTTCATCGTCGAAAAATATTATTATGTCTCGTGTGATATATTGAGAAGTAAGATGTACTTTTGTGATGTCGCCCAGCACGGCGCCATGCTTTCCAAGCTCTGTTGCCATTTGGCCAAATGCGCCGGGTACGTCCGGAATACGAACCCGTATTTTCCTTGTGATTTTGTATGAGTATTTCTCTATATCTGTCATTAATCGACACCTCAAATCCATTGAGTTTTCTCTGAACGTTCCCGCTTTTTTCCTATCCTGTAAGCGTCTATTATAGAAAAGAGCCAGCAGCAAAGAATAAACAATAAAATGGGTTTGTAATATATTGATGTATGATCCGCGGAGGAAGCCAGCGCCACATTTGATATGGTAGTCATATCAACCTGATTCAACTGATTCTGTATCTGTTTGAGAACGACGAGCGCTCTGATAGTGGCCATCCAGACAAGGGCACCAATCCCTGAAAAGGTAAGAACCATTATGGTGATACCCCTCAGGAATCGTTTCAGGTGAATCTGCCCTGTTCCGGGGAATATAAGCCCTGACAGAAGGGCGGCTTTTGTTGATATTTTCATGGCATGTCCTTTTCGGGATAATCGGGGTTAAAATTGGAGACAATAATGTTTCTGGTCTTATCCATAAGCTCTTCCAGATTGTCGTGAGTATGGTTTTTTGTGAAAACAGGCTTTCCTATGACCACCTCTATAGCACCCGGGTTGAACGCGAGGGCTTTTTTCGGAAGAATCTTTCTGCTGCCGTTTACTGTTACCGGAAGAATGGGGAGGCCACTTTCCACAGCCGTCGCGAATCCGCCCTTTTTAAATTCATGGATCTTTCCATCGGGGGATCTCGTGCCTTCGGCAAAAAACATGACGCTGACGCCCGCGGGAAGTCGTTTCATCCCGTCACGGATGCTTTCTACCGCTTTCTCTCTGCCGGAGCGATCTATAAATATATTTCTCGCTTTGTAAAGGGCAAATCCAAAAAACGGTATTTTGCGAAGCTCCTTTTTAATGATCCAGCGGAACTGAATACCAAGCTTTATTACAAGGGCGAGACTGTCAAAATGTGATTGGTGATTCGATATTATTATATAGGACTGACCTTGCAGGATATTATCGTTACCTCTGCTCTCAAGGCG
>JAGGXJ010000097.1 GCA_021163105.1 Syntrophobacterales bacterium | reverse complement strand
CCGCCTCTCGGTTCGGTCAAACATTCAGCGGCAAAGAGCTCACCTTTAAGAATGGGTTTTACATATTTCTCTTTCTGCTCATCTGTGCCATGAAGAATGATGGCATCGCACACGAGTTCGGCTCCAACGCCGAAGACACAAGCGAATTCATAACCGAGTACTCCAACTTCGTCAACGATCATACAGCTTGTAACCCAATCCATATCCCTGCCGCCCCACTTTTTGGGAAAGCGACATCCCATCAGATTGCGCCGACCGGCTTCTCGAAGAAATTCTTTAGGAAACTTAATCTCATCTTTGTCCATATCAAGGATCATCTGACGCGGTACCCACTTGACCAGGTCACGCACTTCATCTCTTATCTTGATCTGTTCTTCTGTCAATAAATAATCAAACATCTCTGTTCTCCTTCCATTTTTTATTATTGACAAATTCGTAAAAAGTTCAGAATCGGGCAATCTGTCATTTCGACCAGAGGGGAGAAATCTTGTGTTTTTAACGTGTTACATCGTAAAGATTTCTCATCCCGATAAATCGGGATTCGAAATAACAAATTGATAAGACTTCTTATAAAACCATCATTGTTGATGGTTGTCGAAAAATGCCTCCACATCTCTAATATCGTGGGTTATATCCGCCGGCGGCAGTGATGAAACAATATATCTGCCATATGAGTTTTTTACAAGCCGCGTGTCTAAAATGGCAACCACCCCATACTCATCACGCCCCCTGATAAGCCGGCCAAAACCCTGCCGCAGGGAAAGTGTCGCGTGGGGAAGCGCGAGGTCGTAAAACCATCTGCCCTTCAACCTGTCGCACCTCTCCTGATACACCGGATCGCCCGGCGAACTGAATGGAAGCCTGACGATTATAACCAGACTGAGGTCATCACCCTTTATATCGATTCCCTGCCAGAATGTGGCTGTAGCGAACAGCACGGAATCGGGTGTATCCTTGAACCATTTGATAAGTTTCGCCGGAGGCATATCTCCCTGGCTCCTGAAGGGATATCCCGTCTCCACATTCTCCGTGACAAAATTAAGGTGCCTGTAAGATGTAAAAAGTACCAGCGCCCGGCCGCGGGATGCTTCGATAAGTTTTTCAATAACCTTCAGGCTTTCCTTCTGAAAAGGGCTGCTGTTTTCATTGTCGGGCTTCGGCAGATCTTTGTCGAGATACAGCAGCGACTGCGTCTGGTAATCAAAGGGGGAACCGATAATCTTCTCGCCAAAATCTCCGATGTTCAACCTGCTCTTCAAGAAGGAAAAGTTTTCACCCGATGTCAGGGTGGCGGATGTCATAATCACGCTGCTGTAAGCACGCATGAGATTTTCAAAGGCATTCCCCGACTCCACAAGACTGCTCTTAATCTCCATACCGCCCTTTGATCCCTCCGCATAATAGACCTTGTTCCTGTTGCCCTGCCCTATAAAATCATCCATATCCGCAACGAACGATTCCATATAACCGATGGTTGTTTCTATCCTGTCCCTGAGTTCCTCATCCACCGTGGATTTTTTGCGTTTTCCCAGCGCCGAAACCGTTTTGTTCAGCGCCAGATTTTCCTTTAGTCTTTTCAGTTTTTCTATGACGGAATCAGGCACGGGACTCACGGGCCATGGCGGCGCGTCACTTTTCTTGAAAAATGATTCCACCTGTGGAAAAAGATGATCAACAACCACCTTCAATCCCCTGAGCCGATAGAGGAGCCACACCGTCCTCAAATAATTCAGGGTGCTGCCGAGAACTGTTGATATGACATCCTCAATATCGGGGGCCTCATCTATGATCAACTGTTTGTGAAACGGCAACAGGCTGAAATCCGAAAGCAGATCATATATCAACAGGTGATGGTTGACCACGAGGATATCCGTGGCGTAGAGTTTCCGGTAATGCCTGTAATAAAAACACCTGCCGTAGAAGGGACATGTGCGCCCGCCGCAATCCTGAGAATCGCCGCAGACCTCCGCCCAGAACTTCGGCGTGAAGGAAATATCGCTTTTTTCGCCCGTCTCCGTCTCCGACAGCCATTTGCGAAATCTTAGATAGAACTTGCCGCTTCCCGCATATTCCCGTTCCCTCTTCAGGCATACATAGTTGTTCTTTCCCTTGAGTATCCCGAATGAGAACTTCCGTGGCAACGCCTTTCGAAGGAACACAAGATCCTTCTTTACAAGCTGATCCTGAAGGGCCAGGGATGATGTGGACACAGTGGTCCTCTCGCGAGAAAGTATCGCGGGGATAAGGTAAGCAAAAGACTTTCCGACACCCGTCCCGGCCTCGATCAGCAAATTCTTCCCGTCCATGAAAGAGCCCATGATCTCATCCGCCATCTCGCGCTGCTCCGGACGATCTTCATACCCCGGAAACTTCTTTTTCAATATGTCGAAACTCGATGATAAATCTTTCAAGTGGTTATCCTGCCTTTTACGAAAACTGTCGGAATATCTCTCATAAGATGAAAACTTACCTTAACCCACAGGCATTCGGTGACGCGGGACAGTCATCGCGCGACTTCATCTTAAAGTGAAGGACTCAACGCTTTACCCCTTCACGGTCGCTTTTCTCTGTGCGAATCGAATAGTGCTGCCGTCGCATAACATCGCGCATATCATTAAGAATCTTACTTGACATAGCTTTCTTCCTGCTTTATTGTTTTTTCGTGATCAGAAAGAATATACTATATTGAATATTGAAAACAAGCAAATTTGCCTGTTTGTCGGTTCAATCCCGATATATCGGGATCAGGCAAAATTGCCTTATATGTAAATGTTGGGCATGACAAATAGCAGAACCAGAAATCAGAAATAGAACCAAAACTGAAATCGGTGAATGAAGCAAAAGTCGGTGATATTGGGATTCAGGTGAGAAAAACTATGTGCATGCACGAAATGCCACAACATGTTATACGATTCTACGGCAATACCGATTATGCGTTAGAATGCATTGCTTTAAAACAAATTACATTCGTACACGTAGACAAATTGAATGACCCGTTTGATCCGGTTTTGGATTACGTTACAGACTTTAACGATAATTACGCAGCTCTTCTATCTCATGTTCATAAACTTCACCCATCGCAATTTGCATCTTTTAAGGAAAAACTTCCTGAACAAAACTGGAAGGAAACTGTAGCCGGTTGGTCAAACTTAGCGAGCACGCTACGTGCAAAAATGTTTGTATTTTCTACATGCGCAGTGAGAGAAGGAAGCCATCCACGTGATAATTTATATATGTGGGGCCATTATGGAAATGGGCATCGAGGGGTTGCTATAGAATTTAATACCACTGTTTTGGCCGAATTGTTCATAAAACAGGATACCCCTGATAGTGAGCCCCCCTGGTGGAAAATGGATTATAAAAAGGAAATACCAAGAATCAGATGTGAAGATATTATTGAATACGTAATGAATGCACAGCCAAACGCAGATAATTTGGAAGCCTACGGCCCAAAGCTGACTTCCATTATACTTAAAAAACTTCATTCTAAGGGTGAGGTTTGGAAAAGTGAGGATGAATGGCGATTAGTATGGGGAAACGATGAAACAAAACTAAAAATCCATAGATATGATATTCCAAGTAGCGCTGTTACAGCAGTCTATTTGGGTTGTCGTGCTGCCGAACAGGCGTTCCGGGGACACCTTACTTAATTATTGACAAAAGCCAAGGCATTTGATTTATTTCCAGCATGGCACGACAATTCCGGGGACATCCACTGTCCCCGGAATTCCAACTCAATGTTCATAACCCCAGCATGGTTCGGATTGCCTACACGCTACGCGTTCCGACAACCGCACATGCTGGGGAAATTCCCTTCATTACCATCCGGTTATGCGGAGTGTCAGGCACTCTTCGATATAATGCGCTTGACACACAAAAATAATTTCCTTATACCTAATTTGCACTTTTTATCAATAATCTGTTGTTTATGCAATTTTAGGGTCAAGTTTGATGCTGACGTCAATTATGAAAGAGGCCCAGGAAAAGGGCTCTGACCACAATCTTCAGGCTCCGGTCAAACAGATTTTAGTTGCACTGAATGACGCTCTTAAGAAAATTCTTTTGTATCCACCAGAGCACATCATATATCAGACATCTCTGAAATCCTTGAAAAATGTTTTGGATAATTTTCTCGATCAGCATGGGAACCTTGTATTAAAAATTGATCGAAACAAGATACTCTACAAAGGTGAAGTGGTTCACGAGGGTCCTATGAAAGAGGAAAATTCGGCATTTATCCTGTTTCGGGACGGGATTTATCATCTTGAATTCCACAAATCGATAGAACTATGGGAAATTCACAGTTTTCTGGAAATACTCCAAAAATATCAAAACCTCACCGAAAACGCAGAGGACGACGTTGTCACGGCTCTATGGAAACTGGAGTTGCCATCCTTGCGTTATAGAGCGTATGATATAGATTTCGATGCCTACGGAGATTTTGAAATTCCTGAATTGGAAGGTTCTGAGGCACCCGAAGACCAATATTTTGAAATTCCTGAATTGGGAGACTCTGAAACATCTAAAAACGACCTTGATCAGCTAATGACAAATGCTGACACTGCTGAACTGGCCCCTTCTCTTCACACCCCGATTCATGACCGGGATTTATGGGAGATCACACCAGAGGATCAAGCGCAGCTCCGCGATATGCTAGTAGAAGAGGAAAATTGGGAGCACATCGAATATTTTTTCTATGCATTACTATACATTCTTCAACACCAGACACAGCCCAACGATTTTTCTAAAGTCATAACCTTTTTAACCCAAGAGATTCAAGGCGCTATGAAGGACCGAAAGTATTGTAGTGTCTATAATATTTTGCAAGTATTGAGAGAAAATCTCGACTCCAACAAAACCATAAACCAATGGACCATCCCCCTGCTCGAAGATTTTTTTGCATCGCTTTCGGGAAAGGAGTTTCTGAATATCATACATGATGATCTGTACCGCATTGACAGGAGCGACCCACAAGAACTCGACTATTTGAAGCGAGCACTACTCCTGCTCAATGCGGATGCCATAGACACCCTCGTTCCGATACTTCTGGAAACGGAACAAAGCCAAACCAGGGGAATGCTTATAAAGGTCATCAGCATTCTAGCAGAACGGGATTTCGAGCATTTGGAAAACCTGTTATCGTCTTCGAATACAGACATGGCAATAATGCTGGTACATGTTATGGGATTCATGAAAAGTGAGCAGTCATTTAAACGACTGCTCGAACTTTTGCGCCACACCTCGGAAAGTGTTCGGGAGGGGGCTTTAAAAGCGATTTTTCGCCGTAATTCAAATATTATTATCAGTGAATTGTTCTGGCTGATGGACGATCCCGATGAAGGTATCAAAGAACTCTTTTTGAAATATGCAGCTCAACAACGTAATATAAAAACAGAAAGACTGCTGCTCGACTATCTTAAAAAACACCGCATCCGCTGGGGCAATAAACAATTTTCCTTCCGAGTGTACATCTCACTGGGAAAATGCGGGTCCGATGAATCTATACCCTTTTTGAAAAAAAATCTGTTTTTGTTGCCCGAACTGGGTATTCTGAGACCTAAAAAATCCTTACGCCGCCAAGCTGCCGTATATGCTTTAAAAGAATTAAGCACGGCAAAAGCCGACTCAATGCTGGATAGAGAATCAAAAAGATTGCTTCCAATGTCATGAAGCCTCTCTATTCATAACCAATAAATAGGCAAGCTCATGCCCTCACGAACCGCAAATGACCACCCGAAAACACCCGATCTGTCTGGAGGCAAGCTCCTGAAAGAGATTGCCAGACTCATTCAAACCGTTAAGTTGTATGAAGACAACAGTAAAATGGTCATCGATGCTGCTAATGCTTTTAAGCAGGCCGTTAAAGAATCGAGTAAAGGTAACGAGTATACCTCGCTCCATATTTTTAATGGGCGTTTTTTCCTTCAGGAAGAAAAACTGCCCTTGCTTAAAAAGAATGCTCAAACTTTCAATCAGATGCTTCCGTTCTTCGAGAAACGCTCCATTTACGGCTTTCACTTCGATGCTGATCTGAAAAATACCACCACAAAAGAGATTCTGGGATTTGTTCGTCTTCTAAACCTTGCAGATCAACATCATAATCCTTCTGAATGGCTCAAGGTACAGCTCGAAAAGAGAGGTATTAACTGGTTGGTTGTTATACAAAAACCACCGTTGGTTCTGGGCGATGTATACCAGGAATCAGAAATAGAGTTGTCCGAAGCACTCGAACAAGAAAAAGGGGGAGCTAAAAAGACCTATCACTATGCATTGAACTCCATAAAGGAGGTGGCTCAAAAGCTGCTTTCAGGCAAAAATGCCAGCATCAGAAAATCAGTTCGCTCGGTTCAGAAGATGGTCGACATCATAGCGGAAAATCCTGCGGCTTTTCTTTCACTCAGCACTATCCGCATATATGATGACTACACCTTTGTCCACTCACTGAATGTGGCGATCCTTGCCATGTTAATGGGCCAGCGAATAGGTATGAAGCGCAGCCTCTTGGAAGAGCTGGGACTTTGCGGATTGTTTCACGACCTGGGAAAGATAGAAATCCCCATTCAAATCTTGAACAAAAAAGAGAACCTAACCGATTCCGAATTTAAAGAAATCCAAAAGCATCCCATAAAGAGTGCGATGCTGATTTTAAAACTAAAAACCGGAAAATACCGCAAGTTTCACCTATTTGTCTCTCCGTTAGAGCATCATATGCAATATGATCATTCTGGTTATCCATCGGTTGATAAAAGACATCCCATAAGCCTGTTTGGTCGAATATTAACAATTGTGGATGTTTATGATGCAATTACATCCCCGCGTATATACCGAATGACTTCCATGAGCCCGGACAAGGCTATAAGTTTTATGTTGTCCTCTTCAGGAAAACATTTTGACCCAGTTCTGCTCAAGGTGTTCGTTAACATGCTCGGCGTGTACCCCATCGGAACTTTTTTGAAATTAGATACCGGCGAAATGGGATTGGCTCTGCACAGCCCCCATAAAACCGATCAAACACGCCCAGAGGTTCAGATATTGAATCCGGGCGTGAATAAACAGTATAGAAAGGGAGGAATCATCGATCTTGCCGAACGCAACCCCGGAACCGGCGAATACACGCGGAACATAACAAGAACCCAGCATCCGTCTACGCTTGGCATTCAGCCTGCCAGCTATATTTTATAAGGGGAAAAGCGTTTTTCCCTTTAGCTTTTTAACGCATCGAAGAATCTGTCTTTGCTTATAAAAGCTTGTTGGGCTTTGGAAGCTTGTTACGGACACATAAGAGTTTCTGACACCATTTTATGGCTGGTTTGCCCTGTTTGAAATTGAGATATTATTATGGAAAATTACCATCAAAATAATCCCCATTTAAGTCTACTATTGACCCATAGAAGATAGAAAGTTATATATTACAACATGTCATAAGGGGTGTGACGTTGGGTCTTGCGTTTTGTTTTTGCTTATATCATGAGGCAAGAAGCAAAGCCTGATCCCCTTTATTCACTTATACTGATGCCCATCTTGGAGTTTGAGGCACAATCAGCAGTTCTGAACTTTGCCACTTCGACTCGCAAATCCAAAATGGACTTTCAAGATCTTTTGATCGCGCACTCAGCAAAATTTTCGAGTTGTGAATGTATGCTTACATTTGATAAGAGAGCGTCAAATTGCGGGCTTTTTGAACTGCTCAGATAGAGAAACTAACAAAAGGGAGGTTGCCACATGGCTACGGAAATTACCGCTCAGGAGCTTAACACTGAGCTATTCACTAATGAGAAGGTCGGAGAAATCAGGGAAACAGTTGAGGACGGAATGGTGATCAACGCCCTGTCGGGAGGCGTCGATTCATCTGTGGTCACGATGTTAGGGCACAGGGCTCTGGGAAAACGTCTCAGAACCATCTTTGTCGAAAACGGCCTCATGCGCGAGGGAGAGGCCCGGCAGGTTGTGGATTTTTTCCGGAAACTCGGCATTACGGTCGAGGTAGTCGATGCACGCAAAGAGTTCTTCGCCGCGCTGGCCGGAATCACGAATCCGGAAGAGAAGCGCGAGGCGATTACCCAGTCCTTTTATCGAAACGTATTCGGACGCATCGTCAGGGAAAGCGGGGCAAAATACCTCCTCCAAGGGACTATCCTGACCGATATCGACGAGACCGTTGCGGGGATAAAACGGCAGCACAATGTCTTCGAACAGCTCGGAATTGACCCGCAGGAGGCTTTCGGCTACCGCATCCTCGAACCACTCATCCAGCTTCGAAAGGACGGCGTCAGGAAGATCGGCGAGGCCCTCGGGCTTCCGGCCGAACTGTTCAAGCGCATCCCCTTCCCCGGACCGGCTCTCGCGGCACGCGTGATAGGAGCGGTAACCCCGGAGCGCATCGAGACAGTCAGAAAAGCGAATTTAGTTGTCGAGCGACTGCTCAAAGACACCGGCGCCTTTCAGTACATGGCAATCCTTCATGAAGACCGTGTGACCGGCATGCGCGACGGAAAGCGTGACTTCGGTCAGCAGATTGAGGTGCGCTGCTGGAACAGCGTCGACGCGCGAACGGCAACACCAACGCGGCTTTCATTTGAAATCCTTGAAAAGCTCGCCGGTGAGATTATCCGCGAGGTCCCCGGTGTTGTCAACGTTACATACAATATAGCGTCAAAGCCGCCCTCAACGATCGAGGCGATCTGACGGCAATTGAGTATTCGAAAAATTCGGGGGAAATCTGCAGGAACAACTCCGATTAATCCGTTAAAGGGTTCTTTAGTCTTTTGGCACCTTGTTCTCTGCTGTATTCCGGGGCGAGGGAATTCCCCCAATACTTTGGGGGAATTCTGCTGTAGGTGTACTCATGGTAAAAATTCGCTGGACCGGTGCCGCGGGGGTGGAGTTTACTGAGAGCGGGAAAACCGTATTGATAGATCCCTATCATTCGAGATTCGGAAAGTTCGGGGTCTTCTTTGGCCGCCCAAAACCGAACTCAGATCTGATAGGCAGCTATCTCGAGAAACTGCCGGGCAAATTATCGGCGATAATAGCGGGGCATACACACTTTGACCATGTCTTTGATATTCCTGAATTCGCAAAGCACCTTGAATGCCCGCTGATTGGGAGTAACAGCCTTGAGACACTCATGGCCCTGCATGGAAAACCCGGCATTGTTACCGTGTGTAAAGAGGGTGAGCGGGTTGAACTGCCTGGAGGTGCGGCAGTTACCATGATACGGTCAAGGCATGGACTGGTTCTTTTCGGGCGAGCGCCCTATCCGGGGGAGATCAACCCTGAAAACCGTCTGCCGATGAAAGTCAGTGCTTACAGGCTTGGCGATGTCTATATGCCAAAGCTGGAGATAGGAGGATTAGTCTTCATGCACACCGGAAGCGCAAATTTTATAGAGTCGGAGATCGAGGGACATCGTTGCGATGTTCTATTCATGTGCGTTCCCGGGTGGAAGAAGATTCCGGAATATTGCACCCGCCTTCCGGAGATATTACAGCCAAAGGTCATTATCCCCTTTCACTATGATGATTTCTCCTCTCCTATGCCGGAAGACGGCAAGGCAAGGACCCTGCCCTTTCAGGATATGCCGGGGTTTCTCAAGAGGTTATCCGAAAGTGCGCCTGGGGCTGAGATACGAATGATTCATCCCTTTGAGTCCATGACCCTGTGACCACTCTTGCAAAGAAACAATCCAACAGATTGAGCGCAGGCTGGCAAATCGCCAAGTCTATTTACCAGCCGGTTAAGCCGGGCGTTTACCTCTGATCGAAAAATCGGGAGAATACAAAGTTGATAAATATATTACAAAGCCATCCAAAAGTTTCAGGTTATTTTTTTGCCATTGGCGCAACCGCTCTCTGGTCGGGAAATTTCATTATTGCACGCGGTCTCGCAGAGAGCATCTCGCCTATAAATTTAGCTTTTTTTTAGATGGGTTGTTGCGGTGGTTGTATTTTTGCCTCTTGCATTAAAATCGCTGATTGCCGAAAGGGAAATCCTCAAAAATAATCTTCCTTATCTTTTAATTACTTCATTGCTTGGAATTACAATATTCAATACCTTAATATATCTTGCCGGTCATACAACTACGGCAATCAATCTTTCCTTAATATCCATTACCTTCCCAGTTTTTATCGTTATTTTTTCTCGTATTATTCTTGGCGAGCTTATTACCCTTAACAGGGCTGTCGGAATTATATTGGTTATTTTGGGAGTTGTTATACTGATTTCCAGAGGAGATTTTTCTCGTATTTTAAGTATTTCTTTTGCGATAGGTGATGTCTGGATGCTCATGGCTGCAATAATATTTGCTATCTACAGTATCCTATTAAGACATAAACCAAAACAGCTAAGTATTTGGGCTCTCCAATTAAGTACATTCATTTTGGGACTCATTTTTCTATTTCCGTTCTTTATTTGGGAATATGTAACACTTCCTTCCGTCGAATTTGATACAAAGACAATTCTTTCAATTTTTTACGTAGGCGTTTTTGCTTCTCTTTCGACTTTCGTTCTATGGAATAAGGCAATCATGATGGTTGGCCCCTCAAAAGCAGGAATGATTTACTACACATTGCCTCTTTTTAGCGGGTTTTTGGCATACCTTTTTTTAAAAGAAAATATTGGTAAAATACATTTTTACAGTATGTTACTTATTGTGTCAGGTATTCTTACTGCTAATTAGTGCCCATCCATAAATGCCCTTTTTTCAGGAATGAAGACTACAACCAGGCACGTCAAAACTACAATTCGTTGTGATAGAAACGAATTGTATGACGATTAGAGCTGTGTAGTTCTTGTTTCTTATATTTAAAATACGCAGCAGGTTACGAAAAGTTTAAATTTT
>JAGGXJ010000073.1 GCA_021163105.1 Syntrophobacterales bacterium | reverse complement strand
GCTCATTCTTGATAATATTGAGGATTGTTATTTTGAGGTTGATCTTGCCGGGAACTTCACATTCTGCAATAACGCAATGTTCAGGATATCCGGGTACTCGAGGGATGAACTTATCGGTATGAACAACCGTGAATACACCACTCCTGAGACTTCCAGGAGGATGTATGAAATCTTCAGTAAAATGCACCTGACCGGAAAACCCACAGATATCACGGACTATGAGGTAATTATAAAGGATGGAAGCGTCAAGACGCTTGAGCTGACCGTCTCCCTCATCCGGGATCCGAAGGGCAACCCCGTCGGATTTTGCGGCCTGGCACGTAATGTCACCGATATAAGATACGCTGAAAAGATCTACAGAACTATTGCGGAAAAATCTTTTTCAGGAGTGTATATTACCTGTAAAGGAGAATATAAGTACATGAATTCTAAAGCCGCAAGCTATTTCGGATGCACTCCGGAGAAACTGATTGGAACAACTACCCTGCATCTGGTGCATCCGGATGACAGAGCGTTGTTGAAAAAACACGCCAGGGAGATGTTAAAGGGAAAACGTAACACCCCGTATGAATTCAGGTTGCTCAATAAAGATGGTGACTATGGGTGGGTTATGGAGTCGGTTATTCCCATCCGCTACAAAGGAAAGCCCGCTGTTTTGGGTAATTGTATTGATATCACAGAGAGGAAAAGGGCCGAAAGCGCCATTAGAGAATCGGAGCAGAGGCTTTCTGATATTATTAATTTCTTTCCGGATGCCACCTTAATAGTGGATACAAACGGCAAGGTCATTGCGTGGAATCACGCCATGGAAGAGATGACCGGCGTAAAGGCGGATGACATGATAGGAAAAGATAATTGCGAATACGCTGTTCCCTTCTTCGGGAAGAGAAGGCCGATACTTGTTGATTATGTGTTAAATCCGGATTTTAAAATTGAGCAGGCATATTCCAATATTAATAGAGCAGGAGAGGTCATAACCGTTGAGGTGGATAATGTTCGGTTGAAGGGCAAAGAAAGTATAGTCTGGACTAAGGTTGCCCCGATATTCAACGCTGCGAGAGAAAAGGTAGGGGCCATTGAGTCGATACGTGATATCACGGAACAGAAGATGGTGGAGAAACAGCTTCGATATCTGAGCACACACGATTCCCTCACCGGTCTTTACAACAGGGTCTTTTTTGAGGAGGAAATGGCCAGGTTTGAACGGGGCAGGGCATTTCCTGTCAGCGTCGTGATGTTAGATGTTGATGATCTCAAGAGGGTCAATGATACCGTGGGGCATGTGGCAGGGGATGCTTTGCTGAAGCGTGTGGGGCAGGTTTTGGGCATGGCCTTTCGGGCCGATGATATTGCGGCCAGGATAGGGGGAGATGAGTTCGCCGTGCTTTTGCCGGGCACCGATATTTTAACGGCGAAAGAGATCCTTGTACGCTTCAGGGATTCTTTGGAGGATCATAATAAGGAATATCCGGATTTTCCGCTCAGTCTGTCAATCGGTGTGGCGGAAGGATTCAAGGACGACTCACTGGCAGACGTACAGAAGAAAGCCGACGAGCTCATGTACGAGGAGAAACTATCTAAAAAGAAGTAACCAGGGGCAGCGCCTTTTTTTGCCGAATAAAGGGGACTGTCCCTTAAGAAAAAATTTTATGGAGACGGATATATATAATGAGCAATAATAACGAGCAATTAGCAGAACTTTCCATCAATACACTGCGTTTTCTTGCGGTTGACGCAATACAGAATGCGAAATCGGGACATCCGGGGTTGCCTATGGGTGGCGCGGCGATAGCCTATACCCTGTGGACGAGGCACCTGAGGCATAATCCCTCAGATCCGGGCTGGGCGGACAGAGACCGGTTTGTCCTTTCCGCAGGACATGGTTCCATGTTGCTCTATTCGCTCCTTTATCTGACCGGGTATGATTTTTCGCTTGATGATATCAGGGCCTTTCGCACGTGGGGAAGCAAGGCACCGGGACATCCGGAGTTTGGAGAGACGCCGGGCGTGGAGGTTACAACGGGGCCGCTGGGCCAAGGCATAGGCGACGCGGTGGGGATGGCCGCTGCGGAGGCCCATCTTGCCGCCAGATATAACCGTGACGATCTGAAGATTGTGGATCATTATACCTATGTCATCGCGGGTGACGGGGATTTTATGGAGGGAATATCCTACGAGGCATGTTCGCTGGCGGGGCATCTACAGCTTGGCAGGCTTATTGTTCTGTATGACGACAACCGGATATCACTTGCCGGTTCAACAGGACTTTCATTTACTGAAGATGTGGAAAAGCGTTTTGAATCTTCCGGCTGGCATGTGCAGCATGTCGAAGACGGCAACGATGTGGACGCCATAGACCGGGCGATCAGTTTCGCGAAAGAAGAACTGTCACGTCCCTCTATAATTCGCATAAGCACTATAATAGGTTATGGATCTCCAGGTAAGCAGGACAGCGCGTCCTGTCACGGATCGCCGCTCGGGGCGGAAGAGGTTACCGCCGCCAAGGGGAATCTTGACTGGCCGGTGGCGCCGGATTTTTTTGTACCGGAGGATGTCCTGGAACATATGCGCAGTGCCGTAGAGAAGGGGCGGAAGCAGGAATCTGAGTGGAGATCCACATTTGAATGCTACAAAGAGTCCTGTCCCGAGGATGCTGTTGAGTTTGAACGTGTGATGGAAGGAAGACTGCCCGCGAACTGGGAATCGGCCCTCCCTGAATTCGGCGGTGACCTGAAGGCCCTCTCCACCAGGAAGGCGTCCGAGGTGATTTTGCAGGCACTTGCGCCCGGTATGCCGGAACTTATGGGGGGAACAGCCGATCTAAACCCTTCCACGCTTGCATGGCTTAAAGGATTCGGAGATTTTCAGCCCGCCGGAACGGGATCGGAAGATGTCCCAGGTGCGGTAGGGGGTGAATGGAACTACAGGGGGCGGAACGTGCATTTCGGTGTTCGGGAACACGCGATGGGTGCAATCGCAAACGGCATGGCTCTTCATGGTGGTGTTATTCCCTTTGTTGGTACATTCTTTGTCTTTTCCGATTATATGAGGCCTTCGATGCGTATCGCCGCCCTTATGGGTGCCCGTGTTATCTACGTATTTTCCCATGATAGTATCGGTGTGGGGGAAGATGGCCCAACGCACCAGCCCGTGGAACACCTGATGAGCCTGCGCAGTATGCCCGGATTGGCAGTTATAAGGCCGGCCGACGCGGCAGAAGCGGTAGAGGCATGGCGCTCCGCCCTGCTCAACGACAAAGGTCCCACCGCACTGGTCTTTTCCCGTCAGGATATTCCAATTCTGGATCGTTCAAAGTTTGCTCCGGCGGATGGTCTGCAACGGGGAGGATATATATTATGGGAATCATCTGATAACACTCCGGATGTGATTCTGATAGGCACCGGGTCGGAACTGCAGATCGCGCTTGATGCTGGTAAAAGTCTGAGCGAAAAAGATGGCATCGTGGTCCGCGTGATTTCACTTCCATGCTGGGAAATTTTTGACGGGCAACCGGAGAATTACAGAGAAAAAGTTCTCCCGTCATCCGTCAAATTGCGTGTAGCGGTAGAAGCGGGAATCAAACTGGGATGGGAACACTATGTGGGTCTGGATGGCGCAGTCATAGGTATGGATGGATTCGGAGCCAGCGCACCTGCGTCGGTCCTGTATGAAAAATTCGGCATTACCGTACAGCACGTTGTGGAAACAGTCAGAAAACTTGTGAAGAATGTCTGAGGTAAACACAGATGCCGATACGCGGCCTGCGGGTAAACCCGGGCAAATATGGAGACTTGATAGAAAACACCCTGACTGATCTCAGAGAAAGTAGTGTGCTGGATCGCATGTGGTCCGGTGACTATAGTGTATGGAAACCGGAGCCTGCCGGAATTGCAGACAGATTGGGCTGGCTGAAAATCGCGCAGAAAATGCGCGAAGATGCAGTTCGGCTTCAGCGTTTTGCGCTTGATGTAAAAGCGTGTGGCTATACAAATATACTGCTGCTGGGAATGGGCGGTTCGAGCCTGGCTCCCGGGGTATTCAGGGCGGCTTTCGGTGTTTGTGACGGATATCCCGACCTGGCCGTTCTTGACAGTACGGATCCGGGCGCCATCCTGTACCATGCAAACCGACTCGATCCCGCCAAGACACTTTTTATCGTCTCCAGCAAATCCGGTACTACCATAGAGACCATCTCATTTCTTAAATACTTCTACAACTGGATGTCCGATAGATTGACGGCAGGTGTGGCCGGGGACCATTTTATTGCAATTACAGATCCCGGCTCAAGTCTTGCTGAACTGGCCAATCGTTACTCATTCAGGAATACATATATAAATGCCCCCGATATCGGCGGCCGTTTTTCCGCGCTTTCATACTTCGGACTGGTACCCGCCGCCCTGATGGGAGTGGATATTAGGCGGATTCTTGACTCTTCGCTGAAGATGGAAAAACAATGCAGGGAGAATGATCTGTCGATGGAAAAGGGCAATCTGGGATGTATTCTGGGAGCGGTTATCGGAACACTGGCCCGCGGCGGCAGGGATAAACTGACGATTATCACGTCACCCGCTATCGAGTGTTTTGGTAGCTGGGTGGAACAGTTGATAGCCGAGAGCACAGGTAAAGAAGGAAAAGGTATTCTGCCTGTAGTGAGTGAACCTGTGGGGCCACCCGGAATTTATGGTGATGACAGGGCCTTTGTTTATCTGAAAATGGCGGGGGATGATTCATGCGACTCCGTGGTAGCTCTTCTGGAAGACGCGGGAAACCCGCTTGTGAGATTATCTATGGATGATCTCTATGATCTGGGAGGGCAGTTTTTCCTCTGGGAAATGGCGACAGCTGTCGCGGGTCATATTATGGGAATAAACCCGTTTGACCAGCCTGATGTTGAGGCGAGCAAAATCCTGACGGGAAAGCTGCTGGAGGATTATGGAAAAGATGGTCGACTTTCCGATGAAACACCGGTGTTGACCTGTGACGGCATATCTGTGTATGGTAAACCCCTCTCGGAAAATATGGAGGGCATGCTGGAAGCCTTTCTCAAACAGGCAGAGCCGGGGGGATATGTGGCGTTGCAGGCATATTTGCAACCGACGGGTGAGACCGACCACGCTCTGGATGAATTGAGAACAAAAATTCGCGACAGGTACAAGTTTGCCGCGACTGTTGGTTATGGCCCCCGCTATCTCCACTCAACCGGTCAGTTGCACAAGGGAGACACGGGCAGGGGTCTGTTTGTCCAGTTTACCGCCGATGATGCGCGGGATGTGCCCATTCCCGATGAGATGGAATCCAAAGCATCCTCCGTTTCCTTTTCCGTGCTTAAAAGGGCGCAGGCCATGGGTGACAGGGATGTCCTGCTGAATGCCGGGCGCCGTGTAATGCGCTTTCATCTGGGTGTGGATGTAACAGATGGTATAGAAACCTTGACGGCCACTATTTAATCCCTTAAAGGAGTGAAGAAAATAATCTTTAATTCTTTAATCCTGACTTGACCGGCGCGGGTTTTTTCAGATTAATCAGTTTAAGACTGGATGATTGTGATGCAGGTACAGATTTTTCCATCTATAAATATCCCGTTGCCCATAGACGCTGTTTACAGGCGTCTTGGTTTCAAGGGGGGTATAACAAAGGTTGACGAGCGCAAAAAGGAAGAGATAGAACG
>JAGGXJ010000101.1 GCA_021163105.1 Syntrophobacterales bacterium | reverse complement strand
TTACACTGATTGAGCTGATGATCGTTATCGCGATTATCGGTATCCTGGCAGCAATCGCCATCCCGCAGTTTTCGGCGTACAGGGCAAGGGGTTTCAACGCGCAGGCTAACTCGGATGTGAAAAACGCGTATACGGCGGCACAGGCTTATTTTGCTGAAAATCCAGCAGGAACGGTGACGCTGACTCTCTTAGAAAATCACGGTTTCAAGGCAAGCGCTGATGTGACTACAGCCATTACAGCGAATAAAGATACCCTGTCTACCCTTGAAATAACATCTACGCCTGCCAACGGCACATTGGTCTATACGGTTGACGTAAACGGTACCATTACATCGGCTGCGAAACAGTAGAGATAAGAGGGGTCAGATTTACACCCTTGATAACCTCACCCACCAGCACAGTTGCTTGACAGAAAAAGGGGGCTTAATCGCCCCTTTTTTTTGTTCCTCAAGGGTTGATTGAAGAGATCCTTCTTTAGGCAGCGGGTTTTTTCAGGCGATTCTCCGCAGTTTTTGCTTGATTGTTGATTTTCTTTATGTTACCTCATAACACGATTGTTTCTGTTGTTGCGCTGGCTTGAGTTTGCGGTGTTTTTACCTGTAGTTTTTCCAGAGAAGGTTTCCCGGGTATTATCGCCTGGGTGGAGTGGTACTTGAAGACATTACATGTAAATCCTGTTTCAGGTGCCTGGTTTGTAAAATATTACAAAAACCATAAAAAGGAGGAGAGGAAATATGACGAAAGCTGAATTGATAGCGGCTATTGCGGGAGATGCGGGGATAACAAAGGTACAGGCTGCGGGAGCTCTGGATTCGTACATTGCCAATGTAACGGCCGCACTCAAAGAAGACGGCAAGCTCGGTCTCGTCGGTTTTGGCACGTTCTCAGTGGTGAAGAGAAAAGCAAGAACCGGCCGAAATCCACAGACCGGAGCAGAGATCCAGATCAAGGCAAAGAATGTCATTAAGTTCAAAGCGGGTAAGACCCTTGCTGAAAAGGTCTAATAGTCATTGAAGATCATATTGGCCCCTGGCTTTAAAGTCAGGGGCCATTTTTTTGTTTGACGGTTTTGTAAAAAGTTGTCATTCCGGTGAAAACCGGGGTCCAGATGATTCACAACTACTTTAAAAGACTGGATTTCGGCTTTTGAAACTGTGTCGCAATAGGGCAAAGTGTCATTCCTCATCCCGATTTATCGGGATGAGGAGTCTTAACATGTTGAGTTTATTAAGTATTAAGATTTCTCGCTTTGCTCGAAATGACAAAAAGGAATTGTGATACAACCTCTTCGCCGGAATGACGGAAAACGGTATTTTTGAACTTTTTATGAATGTATCTTGTTTACCGCTCCTGTCCTCTTTTAATCTGCAGTTTCCTTCGGAATATATAGAAAATGCTTATGGATATCAAAGAGTTACTTGACCAGTTTCCATCGCGTATCCTGAATCTGTTGAGGGATGCCGGGATCTGTGCGGAGGAAATGGGTTTTTGCGCGTATGCTGTAGGGGGTCTTGTGCGTGACCTGTTCCTGCGGCGTGACAATCTTGATATCGATGTGGTCATTGAGGGAGACGGTATTACCTTTGCCTCCGGATTTTCTGTTAACCATAATGCGCGTCTTCTCATATACAAAAAATTCGGGACGGCAAACCTTGTGTTCCCAAATGGTCTCAAGGTTGATGTGGCAACGGCAAGAACCGAGACCTATGAACGGCCTGCGGCGCTTCCTCTTGTGGTGCCCGGTTCCATAAATGATGATATGTTCAGAAGGGATTTTTCCATAAACACACTTGCGGTCAGCCTGAATCCCGACCGGTTTGGGAAATTGCTTGACCTCTTCCAAGCAAGGAATGACATAAAGAAGAGATTAATAAGGGTTCTGCATGAAAGGAGTTTTATCGACGATCCCACAAGAATATTTCGTGCCGTCAGATTTGAGAAGAGATTTGGTTTCAGGATTGAGAGTATTACTGAAAAGCTCATTCGGGATGCCGTCTGTGCGGGTCTTATCGAAAGATTGTCGGGTCACAGGATTTCTTCGGAACTGAGACTTATATTAAAGGAAGAAAACCCGCTGTTGCCTGTAAGGCGTCTGGACGAGCTTGGTGTTCTTTCCTCTGTCGGCAGAAAAGGGGAAAAACACAAAGAGCTAAAAAGACTGTTGCGCAGGATAGATGAAATAGGATCAGTTTCCGATTAGTTGAAACTGGTTAAAGAAGATGAACTCGTAAAAAGTCAAGATCAGCGAATCTGTCATTTCGACCGCAGGGAGAAAACTTATATTTACAAGGTGTTGCGCCGTAAAGATTTCTCGTCCCGACCCGTCGGGATGACAACTTGAGGAGATTTTTTACGAAGCCGTCAAAGAAAGAAGGGTTCTGGAATCCTTGGATCCTCTTCTCCAATTAGATTGGAGAGGAACCATAAATGAGACTGATAGTTTGACACGGGACATTCTTTTTTGTTATATGACCGCTCTTAAACAGTTATCTTAATTATATTTTCTGAGGCAATACGATGAAAAAACGAATCTTGAGTGGTATGCGCCCCACCGGGAGACTGCATCTGGGCAATCTTCACGGGGCTCTCGCGAATTGGGTGGATATCCAGAATAAGGACATATATGATTGTTTTTACTTTGTAGCCGACTGGCACGCACTGACAAGTGACTATAAAAACACCGATCTTATAAAGGCAAACGCCCTGGATATGGTGGTGGATTGGCTGAGCGCAGGGTTGGACCCTGCCATGAGCACATTGTTTGTTCAGTCGGAAGTGAAGGAACATGCCGAATTGTTCCTTATACTTTCTATGATAACGCCCCTCGCATGGCTGGAGAGAAATCCGACATATAAAGAGATGAAGACGGAATTGTCCGACAAGGATATCTCGACGTTCGGTTTCCTCGGATATCCCGTTCTTCAGGCCGCGGACATAATAATGTACAAGGCATATGGCGTGCCCGTCGGGGTGGACCAGCTACCGCATGTGGAACTCACGCGAGAGATAGCGAGAAGGTTTAATTTTTTATACAAAGAGACATTCCCTGTTCCTGAACCCCTGCTGACGGAAGTGCCAAAGCTTCTCGGGACTGATGGAAGAAAAATGAGCAAATCGTACGATAATTCCATCTATCTTCGCGATCGGGGAGATGTGTTAAGACAAAAGGTTTCTTCCATGTTTACCGATCCACAGAGGATGCGGAAAAAAGATCCGGGGAGGCCGGAGATATGCAACGCCTTCGCGTTTCACCAGATATATTCGCCCTCTTCAGAGGTGGACGAGATATCAGATGGGTGCAAAAAGGCCAAGATAGGGTGTGTTGAATGCAAAAAACGTCTCGCTGAGCGGATACTGGATGGTATGGCGCCCATACACGAAAGGCAGGATTATTACCTGAGCCACTTGGAGGATGTAAGGGGTATAATAGCCAATGGAGTACAGGAGGCCTCGAAAATAGCGCGTCTCACCATGGAACAGGTAAGGGAAGCCGTAAAGATATGACGGCCGGGGCTTATGAAATCAAGCTGGATATATTTGAAGGTCCTCTCGACCTGTTGCTCTACCTGATCAGAAAGAACGAAGTCGATATATACGATATTCCCATTGCTCTCATAACCAGACAATACATGAAATATATCGAGGCGATGAAGTCCCTCAACCTTGACCTTGCCGGGGAATATCTGGTGTTAGCCGCCACATTAACACACATCAAATCACGAATGCTTCTGCCCGTCAGCGAAGAAGATGAGAAAGAAGGTGATGTGGATCCGCGTGAAGAACTTGTTAAACAGCTTCTGGAGTATAAGACGTTCAAGGAAGCGGCACTGGGTCTGGACAGGATGAACATTCTTGGCCGGGATGTATTTGGCAGGGATCATGCGGGAGAAGAGCTTGAGAAAGAGGAGCAGACTCTCAGGGAAATTGGAATATTTGAACTTGTCGAAGCCTTCCGGAGAATAAGTCTCGATATCGGTCAAAAAGATCTAATGGAGATAGATGCCGAAAAGATGTCCCTTTCCGACAGGATAAATGATATAGTGGATGAGCTGGAAAGGAGGGGTGAACTTACCTTCACCGATCTTTTGGAGGACACGGGCAACCGCAAGAGATTGATATATACCTTTCTGGCTATCCTGGAACTTGTAAAACTTAGGATAATCAAAGCATACCAGGCGATTCCGTACGGAACCATAAGAATATGCCTCGCGAGAAAATAGATGGATAATCTGAAGGCCATAATTGAGGCTCTTATCTTTGTCTCTGATGTACCTGTAACATCCTCACGGATAGAGGGAGTTCTGGAGGATGTTAAGGAAAAGGAGATTTCTTTCGCAATCAATGATCTCATAAGGGAATATGAAGAGAGAAGTGGAGGCATATTCCTGAAGGAAGTTGCCGGGGGATACCAGTTCAGGACTGGTGAAGCGGTAGGATCATGGGTGCAGAAGCTGAAGGGACAAAAGCAGGCATCTTTAAGCCCGGCCGCCATGGAAACGCTTGCAGTGGTTGCTTACAGGCAGCCCGTTATGAGGTCTGAGGTAGAAAAAGTGCGGGGTGTGGATATAAGTGGTACCCTGAGAGGATTGTTAGAGAAAAATCTTATAAGAATAGTGGGGAGAAAGGATGTGCCCGGCAGGCCTATGATCTATGGAACTACCGGTAAATTTCTTGAGACATTCGGGCTCAAAACCCTTTCAGATTTGCCCACGCTTAGAGAATTTAAAGAATTGGGAGAATAATTCCCGTGGAAGAGCGTCTTCAGAAGATAATAGCCAGGTATGGTATAGCATCCCGGCGCGCTGCGGAACAGATGATGCGGGACGGGCGGGTCAGCCTAAATGGCAAGATAATAACTCAGCCGGGGATGAAGGCTGATGCCTCACGCGATGAGATACGCGTTGACGGAGGGCTTATATCCGGGGACGCGGTAAGCCGGGTATATCTGATGTTGAATAAGCCGAAGGGGTATGTTGTCACACTGAAAGATCCGCAGAACAGGCCGATTGTCACCGATCTGTTAAGGGATGTTTCGGAGAGGGTGTTTCCTGTCGGGAGGCTTGATTACGATTCAGAAGGGCTGCTCTTGATGACCAATGACGGTAATTTTTCAAACATGGTACAGCATCCGGCATTCAAGATACCCAAGACTTATATGGTAAAAGTCAGGGGTAACCTTACAAAAAGGGATATTGAGGCCATCAGGAAGGGCGCCATGTTGGAAGATGGAGGCTTTAAACCGGTCTGGGCAACCATGGAAAAGAGCAACAGAAAAAGCTCCTGGGTAGAATTGACAATACTTGAAGGGAGAAATAGAATAATAAGAAGATTTTTCGATTCAACAGATCATCCTGTAGCGAGATTGATAAGAACCGCCATTGGCGATATTAGTCTCGGAGAACTTAAGAGTGGAGAATACAGGTATATGCATAAAAGAGAAATAAAGAGCCTGATTGAACTTTCGGGATCGCGCCACAAAAGCGAATTGATTTAAAAAACGATGAAAATTATCTTGACTTTAATAACAAAATAAATAATATCAGAAAGAAATTCTTTGCTGAAAACCACGCAGGGTTTTATTAAGATTATTTTGACGAGTTGAGGGGAGGGTCTTATGAATAAGTCGGAATTGGTAGATGCCTTGAGTAAGAGAGAGGGTCTGACAGAGAAACAGGCTGCGGATGTAGTAGGTTTGATCTTCAATGGGTTCGGTGATCAGCTCAAAAACGGGGGCAGGATAGAGATCAGGGGATTCGGGAGTTTTGTCGTAAGAGACTATGGCTCATATACCGGGAGGAATCCCAAGACAGGAGGGACGATACAGGTGGAACCCAAAAAGCTACCCTTTTTCAAGGTAGGTAAAGAGCTCAGGGAAAGAGTAAATTCCGGGAAATAACCAGGGCGATATTCTTATCTCCTGTAAATAAATTCGGGAAATCTAACCATAGGCTTATATTGCAATCAAGAGGGGGCGCAGTCCCCCTCTTTTTGATTTTAAAGACCGAGGGTATTTTGTTTTTATCAAGGGGTGTCGCTGCATTTCTCCAGCTTTTTTCCTCCAGAAAACACCATTTTTCGTCATTCCGGCGGAAGCCGGAATCCAGTTTCTTCAAGTACTTGCAGACCATCTGGACTCCGGTTTTCACCGGAGTGATGACTTTTTGCGAGTGTATCAGCAGTAATTCTTGCTAACACACACGGGTATTTTTTATGTCCACAGGAAAATTCTATATCCGTACATTTGGATGTCAGATGAATGTCCATGACTCTCAGCAGATGGCGCAGATTCTCAGCGATGCGGGATATGTTAAGACGGATGAAGCCGGCAGGGCGGACATTATCATTGTCAACACCTGCAGCGTGAGGGGAAAAGCGGCCCAGAAAGCGTACAGTCAGCTTGGAAGATTAAGAAAGTTAAAGAAGAAAAAGCCCGGTCTTGTTATCGGGGTTGCGGGGTGTCTTGCCCAGGAACATGGAACCGAATTCTTCAAGAGGGCTCCATATCTTGATCTTGTCCTTGGCACACATAACATACATCGCTTTCCCGAGATGATAGAGGAGATTAATAATACCAAATCCCGGGTTGTAGACACCTCTTTTCACGAGTCGGTAAGATCTCTGGGTATTCGAACCCTGCCTCCGGATGGAGATGTGAGTGCCTACGTAACAATTATGCAGGGATGTAACAATTTCTGTTCCTATTGCATTGTGCCTTATGTAAGGGGAAGGGAAGAAAGCAGGACCAGCGGAGATATAATTGACGAAATCAGGTTTCTCGCTGATAATGGCATCAGCGAGGTAACACTTCTGGGGCAAAACGTCAATTCATACGGCAGCACACTTTCCGGAGACGCCGATTTTCCTGCATTATTGAGAATGGTCAGTAAAATAAATGGGATAAACAGGATTCGCTTTACTACATCTCACCCGAAAGACCTTTCAGGGGGACTTGCCGATTGTTTTGCCGATCTTGATAATCTGTGTGAGCACATTCACCTGCCGGTGCAGGCCGGTTCTAATCATGTGTTGAAGAGAATGAAGAGGGGATACACCGCGGAGGAATATCTGAAAAAGATTGATATGTTAAAGAGTAGATGCCCGGATATAAGTATAACGTCAGATATTATTGTCGGGTTTCCGGGAGAGAAAGACAGCGACTTTCAAAAAACTATTGACCTTATGAAAGAAGTAAGGTTTGATAATACTTTCTCTTTTAAATATTCCGACAGGCGTGGCACAGCCTCGGAAAAATATGACGGAAAGATTGAAGAAGAGGTTAAAAGGGCGCGGTTATGTGAGCTTCAGGCACTCCAGGAAAGTCACAGTCTGGAAAAGAACCGATCTCTTGAGGAAGTTGTGAAAGATGTACTTATAGAGGGCGTCAGCAAGAATAATGACGCCGATATCACCGGCAGAACGAGGGACAATAAAATTGTTAATATCGCGGGTGATATCGGTCTGACAGGAAAAACTGTGAAGGCAAGAATCACACGTGCCTACACGCACTCTCTGAGGGGAGAAATGATTTAGCAAGTTAGAAATTATTTTCTGCGTTTTTTGGCAGAAAATAATTTTGTTAACGTACTTATCCCGTTTATCGGGGTTAGAGGGGATAAAGATGTTTATAGAGGTAAAGGTGTTTGGACTTGCCATGGATCCTATAACAAATACACCCATAGTGATATTGAAAGATTTGCAGGGGAAAAGGGCTATTCCCATATGGATAGGCCTTTTCGAGGCAAGCGCCATAGCCACACAGATGGAGGAAATAAATCTGGCGAGGCCGATGACGCATGACCTCATGAACGAAATGTTAAAAGTTCTTGAAGTGAAGGTCCTGGAAATCGTTATTAATGACCTGAAAGACAACACTTTCTTTGCAACCATACGTATCTTGAAGGATGATGTTTCGATTATGGTTGACGCACGTCCGAGCGACGCGATTGCCCTCGCATTAAGGGCCGGCGCGCCCATCTTTGTGGATGAAAAGATTATTGAGAAATCGACTAATATTGATTTTGGTAAGAAAACGGCTGACTTAAACAAATACACAGGGGAAGAGTTAAAAGAATTTCTTGAGAATCTCTCTTCCGAAGATTTTGGAAAATATAAGATGTAACTCCGACTCGTCGGAGGGTAACTGAAGGGTATATTCGGATGGAGGATGCCGTCAGAGATTTTGGTGTTCACATTGATGTCGAAAGGAACCTGTCCTATCATACAAAAAGGAACTATTTGTCCGACCTGAGACAGTTCAGTGAATTTCTTCTGGAGAATGGGGTGGACAAGCCCTCCGATGTCGACCAGGCGGTGATAAGGGCGTTTCTTGCGTCTCTCTACCGCGGGAGAATAAAAAAAGCTACTGTATCAAGAAAGGTGGCCAGTCTCAGGGCGTTCTTTAAATTTCTTCTTCGAGAGGGAAAGATCAGGTATAATCCCGCTCAGATGATTCAGGCGCCGAAGGTAGACAAGTATCTACCGTCCTTTCTGAATATAGACGAAGTGTTCTCTCTCCTGGGGGTGAAGTTCAAATCGGATGTATTAGGGTTGCGGGACAGGGCCATAATCGAATTCCTGTATTCAGCCGGTGTGCGCGTTGGTGAACTCACCGGCCTGAATGTAGCCGACGTCGATTTTTCGAACAGTCTGGTAAGGGTCAGAGGGAAAGGCAGGAAAGAAAGAATCGTTCCTGTTGGCGGCCCTGCACTGTCGGCTCTGAGAGAGTATATCAGCAGCAGGCCGGGGGGAGGAAGAAACAAAGACGGGAGTTATACCGGATCACCTCTTTTTCTGAACAGGTCCGGTTCGAGGCTGACTCCCAGGAGTGTAAGAAGAATTATAGACAAGTATATAACCCTGAGTGGTATCGGCAGGAAGATAAGTCCTCACGCGCTCAGACACACATTTGCGACCCATCTCATGGATGCCGGCGCCGATCTGAGAGTTATACAGGAACTGTTAGGGCATGAAAGCCTTTCCACCACCCAGAAATACACGTCCGTCAGTGTGAGAAGGTTGATGGAGGTATATGACAAGAGCCACCCGAGGGCCGGAGGAGAACAAAAATCATGATTGAGATGAGAGGAACAACCATAGTAGCAGTAAAGCACAAGGGAAAAGTGGCCGTCGCTGGTGACGGTCAGGTAACCCTTGATACGATAGCCCTGAAGCACAATGCCAGAAAAGTCCGGAGGCTGTATCATGACAGGGTAATCGTAGGATTCGCGGGTGCGACAGCGGACGCGTTTACCCTTTTTGACAGGTTCGACCAGAAACTGGAACAGTATGGCGGCAATCTTTTGAGGGCCGCGGTTGAGCTGACCAAGGACTGGAGAACAGACAGGGTTTTGCGACACCTTGAAGCCCTGATGATAGCAGTCAGTGACGTGGATTTTCTTATAATATCAGGTAATGGAGATGTGATAGAATCGGACGATGAGGTCCTGGCAATAGGTTCGGGCGGCCCATATGCCCAGGCAGCGGCAAGGGCGCTTATAAAACACTCCACACTGGACGCGAAGGAGATTGTTGAAGAGGCCATGCACATAGCTGCCGATATATGTATATTCACGAACGACAGGATAAAAATAGAGGAACTGGATGTGGCTGAGGAAACTCAGAATTAAACATTGAAAATTGATACAATCGTAAAAATTAATCATTGAGAATCAAGAGGTAGAAACTTTATGTCATCCACGAATTTGACACCGAGAGAGACTGTGTCCCAGCTGGACAAGTATATTATAGGGCAACATGACGCCAAGAGGGCGGTTGCCGTGGCCCTCAGGAACAGGTGGAGGCGTCAGAATGTACCGGAAGAACTCAGGGAAGAGATAGCACCCAAAAATATCATAATGATAGGTCCCACGGGAGTGGGAAAGACGGAAATTGCGCGCAGGCTTGCCAAACTTGATAAATCTCCCTTTCTGAAGATAGAGGCCTCCAAATTTACAGAGGTGGGTTATGTGGGCAGGGATGTTGAGTCAATGGTCAGGGACCTTGTAGAGCTGGCAATAAACATGGCTAAATCGGAGGAGCAGGAGAATGTAAAGGCAAAAGCGATGGAACTTGCCGAGGAGAGGATACTTGACATTCTCCTTCCCCTTAAGCGCAAGGATCAGGGACAGACAGAGGCAACAGAAGCGGGAGCGGAAGGAACACTTCTGGATATGCCCGAGAGTGATGTAAAGGTCCAGGAGGATATTCGTCATAATGAAACGCGCGAGAAGCTGAGGCGCCTGTTTCGCAGTGGGAAACTGGACGAGCGGACTGTAGAGATTGAAGTTGTGGACAGCCCAAGCGGCCCCATGATAGAGATTTTTTCCACCTCCGGCGTTGAGGATATGGGGATGAACATCAAAGATATGTTCGGAAGCATGTTTCCGCAGAAGAAGAAAGAAAGAAAAGTCAAGGTCTCTGAAGCGGTAAACATATTAGCCGATGAAGAAGCCCAGAGACTTGTCGATATGGAAAAGGTCACCAGGGCGGCGATGGAAAAGGTTGAGCAATCGGGAATTATATTTCTTGATGAGATAGACAAAATAGTAGGTGGTGATTCCTCTCATGGCCCTGATGTGTCGAGAGAGGGTGTGCAGAGAGACCTCCTCCCGATTGTGGAAGGATCAAATGTGAACACCAAATATGGCATGATAAAGACAGATCATATACTCTTTATCGCTGCGGGAGCGTTCAGTATTTCTAAACCGTCCGATCTTATCCCCGAGTTGCAGGGAAGGTTTCCCATACGAGTGGAACTGGATCCGCTTGAAAAGGAGGATTTTATAAGAATACTGACAGAACCTCATAATGCTCTGGTAAAACAGTATGTGGAAATGATGGCTACTGAAGGCATAAAACTTACATTCCGGGATGAGGCCATAGCCCAGATCGCGGAGGTCGCGGCGCTCGTGAATGAAAGAACAGAAAATATAGGGGCCAGGAGGCTTTATACGGTTATGGAGACACTTCTGGAGGAGATATCTTTTGATGCCCCTGATATCGCGGTTTCGAAGAAAAAAGTAAATATTAACGCGGATTATGTTAAGGATAAACTGGAAGATATAGTTGAAGACGAAGACCTGAGCAGGTATGTTTTGTAGGAGATTTTAAATCATGCATTCAGACAATCTGAAAAAACCCATGGAAAAAGCGGATATACTCCTCGAGGTTTTACCCTATATAAAGCGGTTTAATGACAAGACTGTGGTCATTAAATATGGTGGCCATGCTATGGGGGATAACAATCTGAAAGAGATGTTCGCCATGAATATTGTCATGATGAAGTATATCGGGATCAACCCGGTTATAATACATGGCGGTGGGCCTCAGATCGGCGCCTTTCTCAAAAAACTTGGCAAGGATTCGAAGTTTGTCAGGGGGATGAGGGTGACGGATGAAGAG
Source organism: Syntrophobacterales bacterium (assembly GCA_021163105.1). Taxonomy (GTDB): domain Bacteria; phylum Desulfobacterota; class Syntrophia; order Syntrophales; family UBA2210; genus UBA2210. The sequence goes on along the minus strand of JAGGXJ010000101.1, from coordinate 39,118 downwards.
ACTATGAATATAGTCGAGATGGTTCTTGCCGGTAAGGTGAACAAGGAAATAGTTGGACTGATAAACAATCATGGTGGCAGGGCTGTCGGGTTGAGCGGCAAGGACGGTAACATTATAGAAGCGGATAAATATATCCTGAGCACCGAAAAAGCGAAAGATACTCCCCCGGAGATAATAGACATAGGAATGGTGGGCAGAGTGAGGAAGGTTAACTCCGGACTCATCGAATCGCTGATAACAGACGGGTTTATCCCCGTTATAGCGCCCACCGGCGCCGGAGATGAGGGTGAAACGTATAATATCAACGCGGATATAGTCGCGGGAGAGGTGGCGGCTGCTCTCGGGGCGGAGAAACTTATTCTCCTGACCGACGTGGAAGGAATTCTGGATGGAAAAAACCGGCTGATAAACTCCATCAACAATGTAGAAGCCGAAGATCTGATCGAGGACGGCACAATAAGTGGTGGCATGTACCCCAAGGTAAAATGCTGTATAAAGGCCCTCAGAAATGGTGTGGGAAAAACCCACATAATTGATGGACGTCTGGACCACGCGGTTCTCCTGGAAATATTTACAGACAGTGGTATCGGTACAGAAGTAGTGAAAGACTGAAGGCAGGGGGCAGGAAACGGGAAAATAGTTTACAGTTCACGGTTCACAGTTAAAAAACTGGCAACTGGTAACTATAAACCGGCAACCGGAAATCCAAAGGATTGAGTATGACAACAGAAGAACTTATCTCTAATTCGAATAAATACATCATGAACACTTATTCCCGCCTTCCGGTTGTTCTGGTAAGGGGCGAAGGAGTGCATGTTTGGGATTCTGATGGGAAGGAGTACCTTGATTTCCTGGCTGGGATTGCCGTGTGCGTCCTTGGTCATGCCAATCCGTCGGTAGCCGGAGCAATTTGCGAACAGGCCGAAACACTGATACATGTGTCCAATATATACCATATTGAACCGCAGATCCGGCTGGCTGCTCTTCTGGTGGAAAATTCTTTTGCGGATAAGGCGTTTTTCTGTAACAGCGGAGCGGAGGCAAATGAAGCGGCCATCAAACTGGCGCGAAAATACGCCCATGAAAATATGGGTGAGGGTAGATATCGTATAGTGACCATGAAAGATTCTTTTCACGGTCGAACGCTTGCCACCGTTACGGCAACCGGACAGGAAAAATTTCAAAAAGGCTTTGATCCTCTGCCGGCGGGCTTCGGATATGTTCCTTTCGACGATCTTGCCTCGCTTGAACGGGCTGTTGCTGAGGATGTCTGCGCCGTTATGCTGGAAGTCATACAGGGTGAAGGCGGGATCAGAGTTCCGGCGGATGGATATCTTGAAGGTGTAAGAAAAATATGTGATGACAGGGGAGTGCTTCTGATACTGGATGAAATCCAGACAGGTATGGGGCACACGGGCAACCTGTTCGCGTATGAAGAAAGTGGTATAAAACCGGATATCATGACATTGGCCAAGGCTCTGGGTAATGGTTTCCCCGTCGGAGCCATGCTGGCTACCGATAAGGTGGCGTCGTTCTTTACACCGGGAAGCCATGCATCCACTTTTGGAGGAAACCCGCTCGCCATGGCGGCTGGAATCTCTGTGATGGAGGAGTTGCTGCATGGAGGGGTGCTGGATAACTGCAGGAAGGCAGGTATTTACTTCCGCGAAAAACTCAATGAATTAAAAGAAACCCATGCCTTTATTACAGAAATCAGGGGGAAAGGCCTTATGCTTGGCATGGAACTTTCCATAAAAGGCGCGGATATAGTAAAGGGATGCATGGATAAGGGACTGCTCATAAACTGCACATGTGACAATGTTCTGCGATTCGTTCCTCCCCTGATTATTACGAAAGGGGATATAGACCACGCGGTTGATATCCTGGATGAGGTGATGAGAAACCTGTGAAGAAAGATATGCTGACAATCCATGATCTTGATGTCAATGGATTTAATGAGATATTCAATACCGCAAAAGAGTTGAAAGATCTGTTGTACAGGGGTGAGGCGCGTGATTCCCTGAGGGGAAAGACGTTGGGTATGTTGTTCGACAAATCTTCTACAAGGACAAGACTCTCCTTTGAAGCTGGCATCCATCAGCTTGGCGGAACAGGTATATTTTTGAGCCGGCGCGACATACAGCTTGGAAGGGGAGAAACTGTCGCTGATACGGCAAGGGTAATGTCCAGATACATTGATGGTATCATGATAAGAACATTCGAACAGGATCTGATTGAAGAATTCGCGAAGTATGCCACGATACCCGTTATTAACGGATTGACAGATCTGTTGCACCCATGTCAGGTGCTGAGCGATATATTCACTATAATAGAAAAAAAGGGTGGATATGAAGGACTGAAGATAGCCTATATCGGCGACGGAAACAATATGACTAATTCCTGGATAAATGCCGCGGCCAGGCTTTCCTTTCATCTGACCATCGCCTGTCCTGAAGGATATGACCCCGACGAGTCCATATTGAAGAGAGGGATCGCCGAGTCGAAAGATGGGATAGATCTCTCGCGTATTCCCGCTGATGCGGCCACCGGCGCCGATGTGATATATACGGATGTATGGGCCAGCATGGGTCAGGAAGATGAACAGGAAGAAAGGGTGGCGGCGTTCCGAGATTATCAGGTCGATGAAAAACTGGTCGGTTGCGCGAAGGATGATGCCATTATTATGCACTGCCTGCCCGCACATCGCGGGGAAGAGATAGCGGCAAGCGTGATAGATGGACCTCAGTCTGTGGTTATGGATCAGGCGGAAAACCGTCTGCATGTGCAGAAAGCGATTATGGAAATACTTATGTCTGGAGGAGAAAAGTGAACGGCAAGGTGAAAAAAGTGGTGCTGGCATATTCCGGGGGGCTTGATTCCTCCGTGATTGTCAGGTGGTTGATTGAGACATATGGCTGTGAAGTTATTACACTTACCGGAGATGTTGGACAGAAGCAGGAACTTGAAGGTCTGAAGGAAAAAGCGCTTGCCACAGGTGCGGTCAAGGCGTATGTGGAAGATCTGAAAGATGAATTTGTAAGAGATTTTGTATTCCCGGCCCTGAGGGCCAATGCGGTATATGAGGGAACATATCTTCTGGGCACCTCTCTCGCCAGGCCTATAGTGGCCAGGAGGCAGATTGAGATCGCGCACAAAGAGGGCGCGGATGCCGTCTGTCACGGCGCCACCGGTAAAGGTAATGACCAGGTAAGATTTGAGATGACCTATATGGCCCTTGATCCGGAGATAAAGATTATATCGGCCTGGAAAGATGAGAGCTGGAACCTCCATTCAAGAGAGGCCATGATAGATTATGCTGAAAAATACAATATTCCCATAAGATCAACGAAAAAGAGCCCCTATAGTGAAGACAGAAATCTTCTCCATATCTCCCATGAAGGAGGAATCCTTGAAGACCTGTGGGCGGAGCCGCCTGAGGATATGTTTGTGATGAGCGTTTCTCCTGAAAACGCGCCCGATCGCGCGACATATGTGGAGATTGCCTTTGAAAAGGGGACTCCCGTAGCGGTTGACGGAGAAAAAATGGGTCCTGCTCAGCTTCTGGATTGTATGAACACGCTTGCGGGAGACAACGGTATCGGCAGGATTGATATGGTTGAAAACCGTTTTGTGGGAATGAAATCAAGGGGAATCTACGAAACACCTGGCGGCACAGTGCTATGGTCCGCGCACCGGGCGATGGAAACAATCACCATGGACAGAGAGGTTATGCTTATAAGAGATTCCATGATGCCAAGGTATTCGCAGATCATATATAACGGTTTCTGGTTCTCCCCTGAACGGGAAATGATCCAGAAGCTGGTGGATGAGTCACAGAAGGATGTTACCGGAACAGTTCGCCTTAAACTATATAAGGGAAATTGCACGCCGGTAGGCGTTAAAGCGCCTGTATCGCTCTACAGCGAAGATCTGGCCACCTTTGAAGAGGATGAGGTCTATAACCAGAAGGACGCCACCGGTTTTATCAGATTGAATGCGCTCAGGCTGAAAATGCAGGCATTATTGAAGAAATAGGGGTCGAGGACTCAGGGGTTCAAGGGGTCGAGTAGGTTGGGTTGAGGTACGAAACCCAACAAAGACCTGTCATACCGGACTTGATCCGGTATCCAGAAGCTGCTGAATTTACTGGATTCCGACTTTCGTCGGAATGACGAAAAATGGTATTTTTCGATTTTTTACGGGAGAACCAGAAATAATAAACGGTATTAGCCTATGGCCGGACAGAAAAAACCGTGGGGAGGACGATTTTCCGAACCCACCGACAGAAAAGTAGAGGATTTTACATCTTCTCTCCATTTCGACAAAAGACTGTATCCTTATGATATTGAGGGGAGCATTGCGCATTGCCGGATGCTTGCCGCGCAGGAGATCATCTCTTCCGGAGAGGCTGAAAAGATCATATCCGGTCTTCAGGACATCCTTCAAAGTATTGAAAAGGGTGAATTTTCCTTTTCTTCCGACCTGGAAGATATTCATATGGCGATAGAAAAATCGCTGATAGATCGTGTCGGAGATGTGGGTGGGAAACTTCACACTGCCAGAAGCAGAAACGATCAGATATCTCTCGACATGAGGCTTTATCTTCGGGATGAGGTGAAAAATATCCTTGACCTTCTGGCTGGACTTCAGACCTCTCTCGTTGATGTGGCGAAGAGGGAGATCGATACCATATTGCCCGGTTACACCCATTTGCAGAAAGCGCAACCGGTGCTTCTGTCTCATTATCTTCTCGCCTGGTGGGAAATGCTGGACAGGGATGCGAGCCGCCTGAGGGGGTGTAGGGACAGACTCAATGTCATGCCTCTGGGGTCGGCGGCCCTGGCAGGCACAGGATTTCCAATAGACCGTGAATATGTGGCCGAACTGCTCGATTTCCCCGGGATTTCAAGAAACAGCATGGACTCGGTTTCAGACAGAGATTTTGTCGCGGAATTTATTTTCGATGCAGGCCTGATGATGATGCATATGAGCCGGTTCTGTGAGGATCTTGTTATCTGGTCCGGCGGGGAGTTCGGGTTTGTTAATATATCCGATGCGTTTACCACCGGCAGCAGTATCATGCCTCAGAAGAAGAATCCCGATGTGGCTGAATTGATAAGAGGAAAGACAGGGCGTGTCTACGGAGATCTGATTGCGATACTGACTATCATGAAGGGCATCCCCATGACGTATGACAGAGATCTTCAGGAAGATAAGGAACCTCTGTTTGACGCGGTTGACACGGTGAAGGCCTGCCTTGCTGTCCTTTCGGATATGACGGGAAACCTGAAATTTAACAGGGGCAGGATGCTGGAGGCCGCCGCGGGAGGCTTTTCTACGGCGACAGATGTGGCCGATTATCTGGTAATGAAGGGGATTCCATTCAGAGAGGCGCACGGCATAGTAGGGCATCTTGTTGGATATTGCATTGAGAAACAGAAGGATATGCAATCGCTTGATATAGAGGAGATCCGCTTGTTCTGGAAGGATGCTGATGATAATATCTATGCATGCATGAGCGTAAACGGTTCAATAAACGCGAGAAATATTGCCGGCGGAACAGCCGGAGAAGCGGTGTTAAGGAGAATAAAAGAGATAGAATCGATGGCTTTGTAAATCCCGATTTATCGGGACTGCGTTCCGCTGCATCCTTCCCCTGCTTTCGCCGGGGCAGGCTTATTGCGACGTACCGCAAGTACGTCTCATTCCTCAGGATTTGCGCGCCTTGACCTTGAAGCTTTTTACTTTGCCATCTAATTTTGACTTTTTGCGAGTGCATCAGAGTCGAACAAATCGGAATAAAGGTGCGGGTATGATGAAAAGGGATAGCTTGTGGATAATATTGATAATAACAGTATTCTCCCTGGCCGTATTTTGCTCCGGTTGCGGGAAGAAGGCCGATCCGCGTTACCTGAATATCAATTATCCCGAACCGGTTTCAGACCTCGATGTCTCTATCGACAAAGATGGAATCGTTCTAAAATGGAGCATTCCCGGAGAGCGTGTATATGCGGGACATGTCAGGATTCTGAAGAGCGCGTTAAGAACAGATGACGATAATTGTCCGGATTGCCCGCGTATATATGTTATCGCGGGAGACCTCCCGCTTCGTGATTTAAGACGGGATGAAAAAAGAAAGTTTATATATCTGGATCGAAGCATAAGAAGAGGTTTTTCCTATGCTTACAGGATTATGATATGCGATTCCAGTGATATGTGCGGAGAGGAATCCAATACAGCCCGGGTAGAGATACCTTGAACCTGAGGATTTAGGTTTAAGTCAGCAAGCATGAATAACTCATACACCTTGCTTGTCCTTTTGCTTGTTTTCTGTGTTGTGCCAAAGCTTACATAACTCGTTATGCAAGTTTCAACACGCCTTGAAAACAAACAAAATTGCGGCGCAATCTGTATAACTTATTTACTCTTGATTCCTAAAATCCGGGAACGAGATATTATGAATTATTTTCATTATGTAGACAATAGACTCTGGTGTGAGGATGTTCCGGTTGCCGAAGTGGCAAAGGCCGTGGGAACACCCTTTTATCTTTACAGCCACAGGACTCTCAAAAGGCATTTTAAAGTTTTTGACTCGGCATTTGATGATATCCCGCATATTATCTGTTTTTCCGCGAAGGCCAATTCCAATGCGGCTATCCTCAAGATATTCATGAATGAGGGAGGCGGCATGGACATTGTCTCCGGAGGAGAGCTCTACAGGGTTCTCCAGGCGGGGGCTGATCCTCGAAAGATAGTCTATTCCGGAGTCGGGAAAAAAGAGGAAGAAATAAGATACGCGCTGGAGAATGACATACTTATGTTTAATATAGAGTCTTCCCAGGAGCTTGAGGTAATAAATGCATGCGCCGGAAAGATGAACAGGGTGGCAAGAATATCGCTGCGCGTGAATCCCGATGTGGATCCCATGACGCATCCACATATATCCACCGGCATGAAGGAAAATAAATTCGGGGTAGATATTGAAAAATCTCTGGACGAATACCGGCATGCCATGAAGCTGGATCATATAGACATCATAGGGGTGGATTGTCATATAGGATCACAAATCACAGAAATCTCCCCCTTTATCGACGCACTGGATCGCCTGAAAGAGCTGATATCTTCTCTTAGAAATGAAGGTATAAACATCAGGTATCTGGATCTGGGTGGAGGTCTGGGAATCACCTATGATGATGAAAACCCGCCTCATCCACAGGATTACGCGAAGGCCATTATGGAGAGAGTAAGAGATATCGATTGCACATTCATATTTGAACCGGGAAGGGTGATCGTGGGAAACGCGGGCATCCTGGTTTCCGAGGTGCTTTATACAAAGACCAATGCGGACAAGCGGTTTGTCATAGTTGACGCGGGAATGAATGATCTGATAAGACCCAGTCTGTATGACTCGTATCATAAAATTCAACCTGTTGAGTTGAAAGAGCGGAAAGATACATTATCTGACGTGGTTGGTCCCATTTGTGAGTCGGGTGATTATCTTGCCAGGGGCAGGGTTATCCCTGAGCTGAAAAGGGGAGAACTCATAGCTGTCATGAGTGCCGGTGCGTATGGGTTTTCCATGTCTTCAAACTACAACTCAAGGCCGAGAAGTCCGGAGGTGCTTGTCAGAGATGGGGAGTTTTACGTGATAAGATCCAGAGAAACCCGGGCGGACCTGACAAAAGGCGAAAATGTTCCGGATTTTCTGCAATAAAAGGAAGGGGCTAAGGATTCAAGGGGTTGAGGGGTCGAATAAAAGGTGTATTGGGTAACCGGAAAAGTAAAATTTAAACAGGAGAAGAGATTATGTTTAGAGGATCAATAGTAGCGATTGTAACGCCATTCAAGGATGGAAAGGTGGATGAAGAGGCGCTGAGGACGCTTATCGAATTCCAGATAGAAGGGGGAACCGACGGCATTGTCCCCTGCGGCACTACTGGAGAGAGTGCGACGCTGTCCCATGAAGAGCACGACAGGGTTATTGAGATTACGGTAGATGCCGTTAAGAAGAGAGTCCCCGTGATTGCCGGGACCGGTTCCAATAGTACAAGTGAGGCAATAAGGCTTACCAGACATGCGTACGAAGCTGGAGTGGATGGTGCATTGCTGGTTACTCCATACTATAATAAACCTACACAGGAGGGGCTTTTTCAGCACTACAAGGCTGTGGCAGAAGCTGTTCCTGTTCCTATTGTTCTCTATAATGTACCCGGCAGAACAGGGATTAATCTCCTGCCGGAAACGGATGCCAGACTCTCAAAGATCAGCAATATAGCAGGGATAAAAGAGGCCTCGGGTGACCTGAAACAGATAAGCAAGATTGTGGAACTCTGTGTCGACGACTTTTTTGTCCTCTCAGGTGATGATTTTACGGTCCTGCCAATTCTCGCGGTGGGGGGCAAGGGAGTTATCTCCGTTGTATCCAATATCATTCCTGAAGATATGGCAGCCATGATAGATGCTTTTGATGAAGGCAGCCTGGATAAGGCAAGAGAGTTTCACTACAGAATGCGGCCTGTAATGGATGCGTGTTTTTTGGAAACCAACCCAGTTCCGGTAAAGGCCGCCCTTGCAATGATGGGCAAGATAGAATATGAAACAAGGCTTCCGCTTTGCAGGATGTCTGATGTAACTTATGGGAAATTGAAGCAGATTATGACCGATTACGGTCTGATCTGGTAACGGTGAGTAAAATGGTAAAGGTAATAGTTACCGGCGCCGCCGGAAGGATGGGGGGGCGTATAATAACGCTTGTCCAGAACGCTGATGGAGTAGAACTCGCGGGAGCTGTGGAACAGAAAGGTCATCACCTCACAGGCAGCGATGTTGGCGAGTACTTGGGGCTGGGTAAAACGGGTGTAACTCTGGAAGATGATCTGAACGAATGCGTCGGACAGGGCGACGTCATTATAGATTTCAGCAGTCACACCGCTTCTGTAGAACATCTCAGGATAGCCGCGGAGAACAATAAGGCTATTGTAATAGGTTCCACAGGACTGACACCGGATGAGATGGAACAGGTGGCGGAGATCTCCAGGGGGGCGAGATGCGTTCTGGCGCCCAACATGAGTGTCGGTGTGAATGTGATGTTCAAGGTGTTGAAAGATGTGGCCGGGATCCTGGGTGACGAATATGATGTGGAAATCATCGAGGCGCATCATAACCAGAAGAAAGACGCGCCCAGCGGAACCGCTGTGAAAATGGCCGGGATCATAGCGCAAACCCTTGACAGAGACATTGACAAGGTTGGTGTATATGGGCGCAAGGGCATGATAGGCGCGAGGCCGAAGAATGAAATAGGTGTGCAGACCGTGAGAGCCGGTGACATTGTGGGAGAACATACGGTAATCTTCGGCGGTATGGGTGAGAGACTGGAGTTTATTCACAGGGCACACAGCCGCGATAACTTTGCCGGAGGGGCGATCAGGGCGGCTGTCTGGATTATGGACAGGGAAAACGGGCTTTATGATATGCAGGATGTCCTAGGCCTGAAAGATTGAAACAGGGATATCACCATGGACGATGGCGTTGTCTGCTTTCTGGGCATAGGTTCCAATGTGGGAAATCCGGTTTTGAACTGTGCCGCTGCTGTAAAACGCATATCTGATATAGATGGCGTCGGGATGTTGAGATGCTCATCACTGTATAAAACTCAGCCGGTCGGATTTGAAGAACAGGACTGGTTTGTAAATGGAGTCATTGAGATAAGAACCAGGTTCAGGCCGCGCGCCCTCATGAATGCCATGCAGAGAGTGGAAGATGAAATGGGCAGGGTCAGGGGCGAGAAATGGGGCCCAAGGGTAATAGATATTGATATTCTTCTATATGGACAGATTGTCATAAAAGAGGAAGGACTCGTTCTGCCTCATCCTGAGCTTCACAAGAGACGTTTTGTGCTTGTTCCGTTGAATGAGATAGCTCCCTGTGCTATACATCCCGCTTTCGGGATATCTGAAAAGGGGTTGCTGGACAGGCTTCAGGACAAAAATAAAGTTAAGTGGCTGAGTGGTGAATGGGGCCGCCAGTTTGTTTGGAAATGATTCGTTTAGTAATTGCAGGCATTATCGTATATGTGGTATATCGTCTCTCAAAATCTTTGTTTGCCCCGTCGGAAAAGATATTGAAAGGTCGTTCTGGAGGGACATCCAGGATAAAGGGAGAAGAGCTTGTAAAAGATCCGTGTTGCGGCACATACGTACCGATAAACAGCGCCCACAAAGCCACCTTGAATGGCAAAACACTGTACTTTTGCAGCAGGGAATGTCTTGAAAAATACATGAAAGAAAACAATTAAGGAGATTGTATGAAGTTTTTTATAGATACCGGGAATATTGATGAAATCAAAGAGGGTCTGGAGCTGGGGATGGTTGATGGCGTAACCACAAATCCCTCCCTTGTTGCAAAGGAAAATAAGGATTTTGACACAGTAGTCAGAGAAATATTGGAGATAGTCAAGGGACCTGTAAGTCTTGAGGTGATAAGCGAAGACGCCAATGGTATGGTTGCCGAAGGGGAAAAACTGGCGAAACTGGCGGAGAATGTTGTGGTGAAAGTTCCGATGACAACCGAAGGCTTGAAAGCAACGCGAATGTTGTCCGATATGGGAATCAGTGTAAACCAGACACTGATTTTTTCACCCGTACAGGCACTTCTGGCCGCTAAGGCAGGCGCTGACTATGTCAGTCCATTCATAGGGAGGCTTGACGATATTTCCCACAACGGAATGGATCTTGTGGAACAGATATTGACCATTTTCGACAACTACGGATTCGACTGCGAAATTATTGTTGCAAGTGTCAGGCACCCTCTTCATGTTCTTGATGCGGCGCTCCTCGGGGCCGATATTGCCACAATTCCATTCAAGGTTATAAAGCAGCTTGCCGGACATCCGCTTACGGATGTGGGTGTCGAGAGATTTCTGGTCGACTGGCGTAAAGTCCCGAAGGGGTGACATGATAAACTTTCTGAAAGATTCCTTTGATAAGATGACAACATCAGAGGATAGAAGCGAGATATTCAATCTTCCGAACTGTATCACCCTTCTCAGACTCACGGTGATCCCGGTATTGTTTCTGCTTCTTCTTTCTCCCGGCAGAATCCTGAGTATGGCTATTGCCGTTCTGTTTATTATAGCTTCAATTACGGATCTGATAGATGGGTACGTGGCGAGAAAGTACAATATCGTAACCACAATGGGAAAATTTCTGGACCCCGTGGCGGATAAACTTATAGTGAGTACCGCTATGATTATGATGATTCCGATAGGCCGGATTCCTGCATGGATAGTTGCAATTATTATCATGAGAGACTTGTTTGTGGATGGAGTGCGAAGTGTCGCTTCGGCGGATGGTCTTGTAATCGACGCAAGCAGGCTGGGCAAACAGAAGACCTTATGCCAGATTGTCGCGGTATCGGCGCTGTTGATACACTATGACACCGTCTTTGGCATTAACGCGCATGTAGTTGGTATGGTTGTTCTCTATCTCGCGCTTGTTTTAACTGTGTGGTCAGGCGCAGATTATTTCAAGAAGTTTTATGAGGCGAAAATCAAGAAATAGCGGGACAGGATCGAAGTTCATAACCGTTTACGGTTTATCCCGACTTGTCGGGATTCACGGTTGAAAAAACTAAAGAATTGCAATTAATATCCAAAATATTTCAATCGGTGGGTCTTACCCATTATTCCAGTCAGCCTGCAACCTGAGCCCCATGGCCAATGTTTCTCTGCCGGCACTTCGTGATACCCGTAAAACTTCCTGTAACCATTTGCGGTTTATCCCGTTCCTTAACAGTCGGAGCTTTCCGCAACTGTTGAAGCAATAGCGGAGATCCCGCTTATACGGGATTTCGAGAGGCTTCAAATCAATATCCGGGATGTTTCAATCATCGGGTTTTGCTCATCGTTTCATAATTTATTGGAAAAACTGTGAACTGTGAACCGACAACTGCAAACGGTTACGCAGGGGAGATGACCATGGAAATAACGGTTAATAATGCTGTAATTGAGCTTGTTCAGGGAGACATAACGAAGGAAGAAACCGAAGCCATAGTTAATGCCGCGAATTCAGGATTGAAGGGCGGCGGGGGTGTGGACGGAGCCATACACAGGGCAGCAGGACCCTCCATTATGGAGGAATGCAGAGCAATAGGTTATTGTCCAACGGGACAGGCGGTGGTTACCGGAGGGGGAAACCTCAAAGCCGGGCATGTTATACATACGGTAGGACCGGTTTACAGCGGAGGCAATCGGGGAGAGGCAGACCTTCTGAAAAGCGCCTATCTGGAGAGTCTTAAGAAGGTTACTCAAAATGGACTCAAAAGCGTGTCTTTTCCCGCGATAAGCGCGGGGATATATGGTTATCCCCTGACGGAAGCGGCATATATTGCCCTTAAGACCATAATTAATTATGTGAAGAACCACGAAGGCATAGAACTGGTCAGATTCGTCTTGTTCAGCCAGAATATATATGATGTGTTTTCGGATGAGCTGAAAAAAATCAGATAACTACTCAGATAGTCAGGTTATCCTGACGAACAGGGCTCAGGCTGAAGATAGACAGTCTTTTTGTAACCTGACAGCCTGCAGTCTAAACAACCTGAGTACTTACAATTCATGGTGATAATTTATGAAGTTTTCTTTTGAACAGGGGCCTATAAGACCTCCGAGCGAGGCGAAAAGTCTTCTGGTCAGGGTTACAAGAAACTGTCCCTGGAACAAGTGTGCTTTCTGCCATACATACAACGGAACAAAGTTTGGACTGAGATCTGTAAAGGAGATCAAGGCTGATATACAGAAGGTTAAGGATATAGCGGATCAGATACGGGAGATATCCTGGAAACTTGGGCAGGAGGGAGTGGTTACACATTTTGTGATAGATCATATTTACGGGAGTGACGCATTTTACAGTGACAGTTTCAGACAGGTAGCCGCATGGCTCTATTTCGGCGGTGAATCTGTCTTTCTTCAAGATGCCGATTCCATAATAGTGAAAACAGAGAACCTGGTTGAGATAATAACTTTCATCGGAGAAAAATTTCCAGATGTCAAGAGAATTACTTCATACTGCCGGTCGCATACCGCCCGACGGAAATCCATTGAGGAATTACGTATGCTGCGCGACGCCGGCCTGACAAGAATCCATATCGGTTTGGAAAGTGGGTGCGATCCTGTCCTGAAGTTTATCAAAAAGGGTGTCACTGCTGCGGATCATATAGAAGGTGGACAAAAGGTGGTGGAGTCGGGCATATCTCTCTCAGAGTATATTATTCCGGGTCTTGGTGGTGATATATGGTCCCGTGAAAATGCCCTAGAAACCGCAAGGGTTATCAATGAGATAAACCCCGATTACGTAAGGATGAGGTCACTGCAGGTAAGAAGAGGCACAGATCTTTATAAGATGATGAAGAATGGGGAATTCAAACCGCTTGGTGATGAGGATGTGGTAAGAGAGATAAGGCTGTTTATCGAAAACCTTGATGGAATTGAAAGCCGGATAGTCAGCGATCATATACTCAATCTCCTGGAAGAACTGGGCGGCAAGCTTCCCGAGGACAAAGAGAGGTTGATTGGCATCATTGACAGGTTTTTCGCGATGCCCGAAGACGACAGACTTATATATCGTCTGGGCAGGAGAAAGGGTATATACACAAGACTTGATGACCTTTCAGACAGAAGGGCTTATAATGCGCTCAAGACTGCGCTGGAAGAATACAGAAGCGAAGGTTTCGGAAATCTGGACAGAGATTTATACAGAATAATGCACAGTTACATCTGATTCATTTGCGTAAAGCCATGCCATATTACTTTGGCCGTTGGCTATTTTCTTGACATGGTGAGATGCTAAATGTAGCATGCATAACTTTTTACATCTTTATCTGGAAGGGCAATGTAAATAATGGCAGGTAAAAAGATAAATAAAATTCTGGTTGCAAACAGGGGCGAAATAGCCCTGAGACTGATTCGGACAATCAGGGAACTTGGACTCGGGGCTGTAGCCGTTTATGAAAACCCGGATAAGGAAGCATTGTTTATCAGATCGGCGGATGACGCTATCATGATAGGCGATGGGCCGAGGAAGGATTATCTTGATATTGACAGGATGATATGGGCGGCTCGTAAGAGCGGTGCCGACGCGGTACATCCCGGGTATGGATTTCTGGCGGAGAACCCTGATTTCTCCAGTGCCTGCGAAAAGGCTGATATCACCTTCATTGGCCCTCCTCCTGATGTTATTCATAATCTGGGGAACAAGATTGTTGCCAGAGGAATTATGGAAAAGGCGGGCATACCTGTTATTCCGGGTACGGGAAATCTTTCCAGGGAAGAAGACGGGATAAGAAAAGCCACTGATTTTGGCAGGAAATACGGGTATCCACTTATGCTGAAGGCATCCTCTGGGGGAGGAGGCAGGGGTATAAGAAAAATTGAAAACGAGGATGAACTGCTGATTCAGATGCCTCTGTCGAGGTCAGAGGCCCTGCAGGCATTTAACGACGATAATATTTATATAGAGAAATGTATTGAAAATCCGCGTCATGTGGAGATTCAGATACTGGCGGATCACCATGGGAAAATCATCCATCTCGGTTCACGGGATTGTTCCATCCAACGGAGACACCAGAAGCTGATAGAAATAGCGCCTGCGGATCTCCCCGTTGATGTACTTAAATCAATGTATGAAACGGCCATACTGGCGGCCAGAGAGTCCGGCTATATAAACGCCGGAACCGTGGAGTTTCTGGTTGATCCTGACACCAATGAATTCTGGTTTATGGAGATTAACACGAGACTTCAGGTTGAACACACTGTCACCGAAATGTTGAGTGGTGTGGATATAGTAAGAGAGCAGATAATGATAGCGGAGGGGAAACGCCTGAAAATTCCCGAAGTGTGGGTTCGTCTCCCGGGCAAGGCTATTCAGGTAAGGATTAACGCGGAGAATCCAAGAAACGATTTCATGCCGGAAGGTGGAAAGAGAGTGGAAGTATATCAGTCTCCCGGAGGCCCCGGTATAAGATTGGATGGTATGGTGTATCAGGGATACAAAATTCCGACTGAATATGATTCGCTTCTGGTGAAGATGATGGTTCGCGGGTATAATTGGGAACAGGCCATACAGCGTCTCAAGCGGGCCTTAAACGACTTCCTGATTTGTGGTCCGGAGACGACAATACCATTTTACCTGGCAATCTGTGATGAGCCCGATTTTCGTAAAGGCAAGTTCGATACATCTTATCTGGACACGCATCCCGAGGTATTTAACTACCCGGAGAATAAGCGGGAAGTCGCCAAGCTTTCGCAGTTGATCGCGGAGATCCATGCGAAAAAGACTAACCCCTATGCGTATTAGTAAGTTAGAAATTGTTTCCTGCATTTTTTCGCAGGGAAGAATTTTGTTAACGCACTAGTAAGATAGACGTTGCTTTCTCGTAGAAAGTAATTTCGTTAACGCGCTTATCCCCTTTAGTGGGACTTATCCCGCGTAGCGGGGGCCGGGACTTGAAAGGATTTAAAGCTGTGCAACAGATCATCAATGAGAGAATTACACCCAGCGATTTACGTGAAAGGGGAGTGCGTCATGTACTCGATAAAATCAGGGCGGGGGATGGATACTACATAACCAATACGGAGAGGGATCTCTCTCAATCCGATTTTAAAAATCGTATAATGCCGCACACGCAGATCCTGGTTTCCCGGGAGCGGAACAACTCGGGATATCTTTCTCTTGAAATATCAGGGGGCGCGTCGATTCATGTCGATATGCTGCGCAGGCAGATCAATCCCCTGGAGAAACTGGAGATTCTCAGTTCATTAATGCCCGATACTATGTTTCAGACTCTTTGCAGGGGAATTAATCTTTTCGGTTACAGACCATATCCTGAAAATGTGATTCGTTTGACAGTCCGGAGTTTCGCCCGTTACGTGCATCTCTGGAGGGTCTTTGATTTTCTTAATTATGTACCCAATATGACTGCTGTGTTTGAAGAGGTAAAAGATGCGGGCTGCATACTGGAACCCTCGATATGTTTCTCAACGGGGCCGGAACATACCGACGAATTCTACGTGCGGAAGGTAAAAGAAATTCTCAATGTTACCGGCAAAGATATAATTCTCTGTATAAAAAATCATGGTGGTCTCGGAAGCGCCAAGAGGATTGGAGATTTGACGAGGTCCATCATGGACAAATATCCGGATCTCATTATTCACTACCACGGCCATAACACAGACGGAAATGATGTCGGAAGGGTTGTCGAGGCTGTAAGGAATGGGGCAAAGATTGTAGATGCGGCAGATCATGCCTTCACTGGTTTCTATGGACCTCCCCCGATATTGACAGTCATCGATACGCTGAGTGAATATGGACACCGCGCGCTGGGTATAGACAGGCAGGCGGTTATTGATACCTCGAATAAGCTGCGTCCGGAGAGAGAACAGTACAAGGATCTTGAATCTCAATTTCTCGGATTTGATCCCACAGTTCAGACCCATAAACTGCCGGGCGGAGCGACTGGATCAAGTTTTGAACAGGCGGTCAAGGGTGACTTTCTGCATTTGATGCCTGAAATTCTCCAGAAAGAATTACCCCGTGTCCAGACCGAACTTGGGAATTGGTGGAGCGTGACCCCGGGTTCACAGATCCTGTGGACCACGGCTGTCAACAATGTTCTCGGTGGTACGAGATATAAAGACGCGAATGATGACCTTAAAAATCTGATGCTGGGAAGATATGGAGACCTTCCGTTCTATAAGCCGGATGCTGATATATATGAGGCGGTATTCGGGCCGGAATGGAAAGAAATAATAGAAAAAGAAAAGGGTTATCAAAAGATAGAAGATATCGATCTGGATATGAACAGGAGAGTGCTTGAACATCGTCTTGGACGGGCGGCTACGGAAGATGAATTTGTGTTGTATATGCAACATCCCAATGATGCGGTGAATTTCTTTAAATTCGAGGAGGAATATGGCAAGACATGGGTATTGCCCCCCGGCGTGTGGTTTAAGAAGGGTGGATTCAATCTTGGAGAAAAAATTGAGTTTTCCGATGCCTATGGGAAACACCATATTGTAGAGATAGGTCCGAAACGAAAAACAAAAACAGGGGATGCGGTTACCTATCTGACTATAAATCATCATCCTGAGCCCATACTGACAGAGCTCGAACAGGAAGGTGAGGGAAAAGGGAAAAGAATCACACTTTCAGCCAAAGAGATAGAAAAACTCGCGCAATCGGGAGATGTCAGGTCACCTATAAAGGGAACGGTAAGCGAAATTCCTGTTACGGAGGAGGAAGATGTTTCGGCAGGACAGATATTGATTGTTCTTGAAGCGATGAAAATGCTCAACAACATAATCTCTGAGATAAACGGGGTAATCTCAGATGTGTTGGTATCGCCCGGAGATGAAGTCGATGTAGGAGACCCTCTTATTGTGGTCGAAAAAAGAACCTGACAATCTTCAATCTTTTCTTGACATTTGAAGCATCTGTGGTAGTTTTCCTAAAAGTATATTGTTATTAGGGGTATCATTGTAATTTACGGGAGCTTTAAAGTTCATTGAAGATGGATTTTTAATGTCTTGAGGTACCTCCATTGAAGATTGTGTGAAAGGATCCGGAGTGGGAAACAGATTTTGTACCTTTCTTGCTGTTCCTCAGGGGAAGGGATCAATAAAGAAACTGAGTGTTTCATACACACTTCTGTCGTTTATCTCCGTTGCGATAATAACCGTCTTATTGTCGCTTTGTTATCTTTCTTATAGTTACATAAACACCAGAGACAAAGTAAAAGAACTGGCCAGATTGGAGCAGGTGACCTCTCTTCAAAGAGATCGCCTTGATTTTCTCGCGAGCAAGGTTGATGATTTTGAGAAAAAAATGATAAGTTTGGCACAGTTCGATAAAAAGATAAGGATTATGACAAATCTTGATAATAATCGTAATAACAGCCAACTACTGGGTGTCGGGGGGCCGGTACCCGAAGACGAGAGGGCTGTTTCACATGCGGCAGAAGTAGAATCCGCCCTTATTGATAGAATACATGATAATATGGATAACCTGCTTGACGAAGCCGCTCTTCAAAAAGACAGCTTTGCGGAGCTGCTCAATTTTCTTGGAAAGCAGAAATCAATACTTGCCTCTACACCTTCCATATGGCCTACAATAGGCTGGGTAACTTCAGAATTTGGATACAGAGTTTCGCCTTTTACAGGGAAAAGGGAATTTCACAGGGGCATCGATATAGCAACGGAGATTGGCAAAGAGATTGTAGCTCCAGCGGATGGTATTGTGACCAGCGTATCCAACCAGAGAGGTATGGGAAACATGGTTAAGATAAACCATGGAAACGGTGTAGTAACGGTCTATGGACATATGTTAAAAAAAGGCAATGCGAAGAAGGGACAGAAGGTAAAAAGAGGAGATACAATCGGATATGTTGGTAATTCCGGGAGGAGTACCGGTCCTCATCTTCACTATGGTGTTTGTATGAATGGTGTTTACGTGAATCCACGGAGACATCTTTTTTAATGCGGATGGGCTCTATTCATTACCTGTCAGTTAGACTCTCCCGGTAATATCTCTTGCCGGGTTTTTTTATGGAGTGATTATGTTGAATTATGTATTGAAAAAAATTGTTGGAAGTAAAAATGACAGAGAAATAAAGCGCCTGACCGTTATTATGAAAGAGGTCAGCAAACAAGAGCCTCTGATTGAGAGTTTGACCGATTCCGAGCTCAAGACCAAGACGCCATATTTCAAGGATAAACTTGCACAAGGAGCTTCTCTTGATGATCTTCTTGTGGAGGCATTTGCCGTTGTCAGGGAAGTTTCGAAAAGAACGCTGGAGATGAGGCCATTTGATGTCCAGGTTATAGGCGGTATCGTTCTGCATGAGGGTAAGATTGCGGAGATGAAGACCGGTGAGGGAAAGACCCTGGCTTCGACCATGCCCGTGTATCTGAATGCGTTAACGGGCAGGGGTGTGCATGTGATTACCGTGAATGACTATCTGGCAAACAGAGACGCAAACTGGATGAGACCCATTTATGAGTTTCTCGGTCTTTCTGTCGGGGTGATTGTCCATGGAATAGACGATACCGAAAGACGCAAAGCGTACAACTGCGATGTAACGTATGGCACAAACAATGAATTTGGTTTCGACTATCTGCGGGACAATATGAGTTTCCAGCTTGAGAATTATGTCCAGAGAGAGTTTTATTATGCGATAGTTGATGAAGTGGACAGTATTCTTATAGATGAGGCGAGAACACCTCTTATTATCTCCGGGCCGTCTGAAGAATCTACAGACAAATATTACAGGGTCAATCAGATCATTCCGCGACTGAAGAAGGACAGTGATTACACGATAGACGAAAAAAGCAGAACAGTTGTTCTGACGGAAGAGGGGGTGGCCAAAGCCGAAAAACTGCTGAACGTCCAAAATCTGTATGAACCTAAAAATATGGAGATTCTTCACCATGTAAACCAGGCGTTAAAAGCACATACCCTGTTCAGGAAAGACATTGATTATCTTGTAAAGGACGGTCAGGTTGTTATTGTGGATGAATTTACGGGGAGGGTAATGCCCGGCAGGAGATACAGCGACGGGCTCCACCAGGCGCTTGAAGCGAAGGAAAAGGTCAAGATAGAAAGAGAAAATCAGACACTGGCCTCCGTGACATTCCAGAACTACTTCAGGATGTATGAAAAATTATCCGGAATGACCGGAACAGCGGATACGGAAGCGACGGAGTTCAAAAAGATATACAGTCTCGATGTAGTTGTTATACCTACAAATATGCCGATGATAAGGACTGACAACACCGATGTTATCTACAAGACAGAAGAGGAAAAATTCAGAGCGGCTGTTGAAGAAATAAAAGAACTGCATAACCGGAATCGGCCAGTACTGGTAGGGACAATCTCCATTGAAAAATCCGAGCTTCTCAGTAAATATCTTTCAAAAAGGGGAATCAAACACAACATTCTCAATGCCAAGAATCATGAAAAAGAAGCGGAAATAATAGCTCAGGCCGGGCAGCCGGGGTCCGTTACAATATCCACTAATATGGCAGGAAGGGGAACCGACATAAAACTGGGCGAGGGTGTAGCTGATCTTGGTGGTCTTCATATATTAGGCACGGAGCGTCATGAAAGCAGACGTATAGACAATCAGTTGAGAGGAAGGTCGGGAAGACAGGGGGACAAAGGATCCTCACGGTTTTATCTGTCACTTGAGGACGATCTCCTCAGAATATTCGGAGCTGAAAGAATATCGTCCGTTATGGACAGGATTGGTGTTGAGGAGGGACAACCAATTGAGCACAATCTTATCAGCAAGGCAATCGAAGGCGCTCAGAAACGGGTGGAAGGACAAAATTTCGATATAAGAAAACACCTCCTTGAATATGACGATGTGATGAACAGACAACGGCAGGTGGTCTACGAACAGCGCAGAGATGTTCTTGGTGGGAGTGATTTGTGGCTGACTGTTGATGATATGTTAAAAGAAGTCGTCGAAGATATTGTTTGCGATTATCTGGATGAGAAAGTTCGACCGGATGAATGGGATATTAAAGGTCTGAGTGACATTATATACAAACAGTTTTCCCTGAAGTGGAGTCTCGATGATGCGGACTGGTCGGGTATAACCCGAGAAGATATTATCACGGGGATAATATCTGACGTAACCACACTGTTGCGCGACAAAGAAAAGAAATTCGGCAAAGAACTTATGGAGTACATAATGAAGGTGATTATGCTCCAGGCTATAGATTCTCACTGGAAGGATCACCTTCTCGGTATGGACCACCTTAAGGAAGGCATAGGTCTTCGTGGATACGGGCAGAAAGACCCGGTCAGGGAGTATCAAAAAGAGGGCTACGATATGTTCATGGAAATGGTGTATCGTGTCAAGGAAGACACCCTGGAAAAACTGTGTATAGTCCAGATACAGGGCCAGGAAGATGTTACAGAGATTCAGGATAAGCAGAGAAACGATTATGTGATGAGCAGGGGAGATACCGGCGCCGCTCAGGCCACTGTTAAGAGAGAGGGAAAAAAGATAGGACGGAATGATCCCTGCCCGTGTGGCAGTGGCAAGAAATATAAGCATTGCTGTGGTAGATAACAGATGTGATTCTGTTGATTTATGAGGATTTTGGTTCAAGATCAAGGCATGCGAAAAAAATAACCACAGGCATATAACTGATATTCCGAGGATTATTTTTTGAGCCTAACACAGAGACTGGGCGAAAAGACCATTAATCGGCAGAATCAGCGATGGAGGCGATTATGAATAACAGTATTCAGGTTCCCGGATTTCTCGGCAATGGAGTAGCCGCCGGCATAAAGGGTGGAAGAGACAGGGATTTATCCCTGATATTTTCAGAGGTTCCCGCCAGAGCGGTGGGTATGTTTACTACTAACCGTTTTAAGGCGGCCCCCGTCATTCTTGATGTGGAGAGAATAAAGAAAGGCATTGCCCAGGCAATCATAGTAAATAGCGGTAATGCCAACGCGGCGACCGGAAGAGATGGTGCTGAAGATGCCGCCGCCATGTCGAGGGTTGTTTCCAAAGCTCTGGGTATAGAGGATGAACTTGTCCTTGTCGCTTCTACCGGTATCATCGGTGAAAAACTTCCCATAGAAAAGATTACTCAGTCGGTGGAGTCTCTCGTCGGAGGTTTGAGTGCCGATGGTATGCCCTTTGTTGCAGAGGGGATTGTTACTACCGACAGGTTTCCAAAAATAGAATATCGAAAATGTTTTGTCAGGGGGGAAGAGGTTACAATTTGCGGAATTGCCAAAGGAGCGGGAATGATAGAACCAAACATGGCGACGATGCTTTCTTTTATAATAACGGATGCGGATATCGATGAATCCTGCCTGACCAGTCTTTTTAAAGAGTCTGCCGGCAAAAGTTTCAATGCTATAACGGTCGATGGGTGCATGAGCACAAACGATACCGCCATTATGCTGGCAAACGGCGTTGCCGGCAATAGCCCTGTCAGTGAGACCTCCGGTAATTTGGTGGAGTTCAAAGAAGCTCTGTCTGATGTCATGGTTTCTCTCGCGAAATCCATTGTGAAAGATGGAGAGGGCGCAACAAAACTGATAGAGATTGTTGTTGAAGGAGCAAAGCTGGCGGTGGATGCAAGAGCGATAGCATATGCCATAGCAAACTCCAATCTTGTAAAGACAGCGTTTTTCGGTGAAGACCCGAACTGGGGGAGAATCATATCGGCGGCAGGTTCAGCCGGGGTACCATTTTCAACCGATTCACTGGAACTCTATATTGAGAACGTGCCCCTGTTTATGAATGGTGTGGGAATTTCGGGAGAACAGGCTGCTGGGATTATGAAAAAAGATAATATTCGGGTTCTGGTGCGGCTCGGCATGGGAAAAAAGACGTTCAGCGTATATACATCTGATCTTTCCCACGAGTATGTGGACATAAACGCTCTTTACCGCAGCTGAGCCAACCCGGACAAACCGGAATCAAACAGAATTTCATCACGAAAACATAAAAGTACGAAAATATGAAAAACAAGATTTAATTTGGTGTTTTCGTGGTTGTTTTTTAATTCCTTTGCCATTTTTACAAGAACTTTAAAGCTAAGGGGCCAAGTTGTTTTTGCCTTGATTATTTACGCTGTATATGGTATCCGGCTGCAACTTTAACTTATTACGCTCATTCTCTGATTATCAAAGAGTTGCCTTGAGACTACAGGTCCTTTGATAAAGTGATGGGGATGGAGGAAAAAACAAACAAACAAGGAGATTTGTATGGCACAGGTATCAATGAAGATGTTGCTGGAATCCGGGGTCCACTTCGGACACCAGACTAACAGGTGGAACCCGAAGATGAAGCCCTATATATTCGGGGCGAGGAATGGCATCTACATCATCGATCTTCAGCAGACGGTGCAGATGTTTGATGTAGCTTATAATTTTGTAGTAGATACGGTCGCTTCCGGCCGTGATGTCATGTTTGTGGGTACCAAAAGGCAGGCGCAGGAATCCGTAAAGACCGAAGCTGACAGGGCAGGAATGCCCTATGTCAATCATCGCTGGCTTGGTGGAATGTTAACGAATTTCGTCACGATCAAGAAAAGCGTTGACCGATTGGCCAAACTGGATTCCATGTTTGAAGATGAGAGTATTAACTCGTTTCCGAAAAAGGAAATTTTGGGACTTCAAAAGGAGAGAGATAAACTTCAGAAAGTTCTGGGTGGCATAAGAGATATGAAGGGTCAGCCGGGGGTTGTGTTCATTGTTGATCCTAAAAAAGAGAGTATTGCCGTAAAGGAGGCCGGAAAACTTGGAATTCCCATAGTCGCAATTGTTGACACCAATTGTAATCCCGATGATATAGATTATATCATTCCGGGTAATGACGATGCCATAAGGGCTATAAAGCTGTTTTCCTCCAAGATCGCGGATGCCGCTCTTGAAGGGAAAAGAAGGCTGGAAGAGCTTATACAGGCCCAGAGCGATAAAGAGGAGGATCAGGAGGAAGCGCAAGAGAACGAAGAACAGGATATTCAGGAAGGTGCTGAAAATAAAGAAGAATCTGCTCTCGAAGTAGATACAGAGGATATAAAGATAGAGGAAACCGGGGAGGTAGAATAGCATTGGACATTACAGTATCTATGGTAAAAGAATTGAGAGATAAAACAAATGCGGGCATGATGAATTGCAAGGAGGCGCTTGCCGCCTCTGAAGGGAATCTTGAAAAGGCAGTTGAATACTTAAGAAAGAAGGGTCTCTCTGCTGCAACAAAGAGATCTTCAAGGGCTGCGAAAGAAGGAATGGTTGAATCCTATATCCATATGGCCGGAAAGATAGGTGTTATGGTAGAGGTGAACTGTGAGACAGATTTTGTCGCCAAGACCGATAATTTCAAAGGGATGGTTAAAGATATTGCCATGCATATTGCTGCCGCGAACCCCACATATCTGAAACCTGAAGATATCTCGGAAGGTGTTATGGAACAGGAGAAAAGGATATATCGAGACCAGGCACTGGCAGAGGGTAAGCCTGAGAAGATTGTCGACAAAATTATTGATGGCAAGATTAAAAAGTTTTATGAAGAAGTATGCCTCTTGAATCAGAAATTTGTGAAGGACATGGATATCACGATTCAAACGCTGGTGAACAATATGATAGCCAATACAGGCGAAAATATTGCTGTAAAAAGATTTGCGCGTTTCCAGCTGGGTGAGGATGCATAGAGATCAGAATTTGAAGGCAAAGTCGGCTTTTCCAACAGGATGAGATTACAGACAGTTTTTGTTCCCGGAGCTAAACATTGGATGAACCCGTATACAAAAGAATACTTCTTAAATTAAGCGGGGAGGTGTTGCTTGGAGATAGTGCTTTTGGAATCGATACGAATGTGCTTAAATTTGTGGCTGAAGAGATCGGAAATGTTAGAACTCTTGGTGTTCAAATAGGTATTGTCATAGGCGGTGGAAACATTTTTCGCGGAGTGGAAGCAAGCGCCAGGGGTATTGACCGGGCATCCGCCGACTATATGGGAATGCTTGCCACCGCAATGAACAGTCTTGCCCTTCAAAATGCGCTTGAGGATCGTGGGATTCCAACGAGAGTTCAGTCTGCCATAGAGATGAAAGAAATAGCGGAACCTTTCATAAAGAGGAGGGCAATGCGACATCTGGAAAAGGGAAGAGTAGTAATCTTTGCGTGCGGTACCGGGAGTCCTTATTTTACCACAGACACGGCGGCGTCTCTGAGAGCCATGGAAATACAGGCGGATGCCCTACTGAAGGCCACCAAGGTGGATGGAATTTACGACAAAGATCCCGTAAAAGAAAAAGATGCCAGAATGTTTAATAAAATAAGTTATACCGAGGTGTTAACCAGGGATCTTAAGGTGATGGATTCTACCGCAGTTTCCATGTGCAGGGACAACAACCTTCCCCTTGCTGTGTTTAATCTCGAAAAGAGAGGGAATATCAGGGATGTTATTTGTGGGAAACCCATAGGCACAATTGTAGAGAGTGAAAAATGACAGATTTGATATTTGAACAATTAAAAGAGACTATGAAAGGAGATATACAATCTCTCGAAAGGTCATTTAGTAAAGTGCGTACGGGCAGGGCGTCCGTAGCGCTTCTTGATGGTATCAAGGTGGACTATTATGGAGTCATGACGCCACTCAATCAGGTTGCCACACTTTCCACCCCTGAAAGCCAGCTTATTCTTATCTCTCCATGGGATAAGGGAGCGATAGATGCCATAGGGAAAGCCATACAGAAATCTGAGCTGGGACTGGTCCCAAACAGTGACGGCAAGGTGATCAGGATCAATATTCCTCCCCTTACAGAAGAAAGAAGGAAAGAGCTTGTAAAGGTTGTAAAGAAGATGGCAGAGGAATACAAAGTGAGGCTCCGAAACGCGAGAAGAGATGCCAACAGTGATCTTAAGAAACTGAAGACGGACGGGGATATATCAGAGGACAATATGCACGATCACCAGGGAGAAGTGCAGAAGATAACCGATGATTATACAGATAAAATAGGTAAAATCCTTACCGACAAAGAAGCGGAGATCATGGAAGTATAGTATAAACAGCACCCAATAGCGGATGATAGGGGCCTGTGGGCCCCTTTTTTATGCGCGGGCTGTGGGGGTTCTGCCAGATAAAGATACCTGTTGAAAATAGAGGGGTGCTGTGGTACTTGGTTCCAAAATGGGAAAAGATATATGCATAGAATTACCAGGGAGAAACTCCCGCATCATATAGCCGTTATAATGGATGGTAACGGCAGATGGGCAAAGAAAAACCTGTTGAATAGAATAATGGGTCACAAGAAAGGAGCCGAATCGGTTCACCTTGTGGTGAAGACCTGTCGTGAACTGGGCATACAATATCTTACCCTCTACGCATTTTCGATTGAAAACTGGCAGCGTCCGAAAAATGAGATACGGGCGTTGTCATCGCTTCTCGAGGAATATCTTCGCCTGGAACTTCAGGAAATGAAAGAAACCGGTATAAAATTGATTACGATAGGAGATACAGACAGACTTCCCAAAACAGTGAGGGATGCGCTTTCCGATGCGATAGAAGAAACATCAGAAAACAGTGGAATGGTTCTGAATCTTGCCCTCAGTTATGGTGGACGAGACGAGATTGTAGACGCGGTAAAAAGGATATTAAGGGACAGCAAATCGACCGATATTGACGAGAACACGATCACAAAAGACTTTTTCTCAAATTACCTGCACACCGCGAATATACCCGATCCGGATCTGCTGATAAGAACAAGCGGAGAATACCGGCTGAGCAATTTCCTCTTATGGCAACTAGCCTATACGGAACTTTATTTTATAGATGTTCTGTGGCCGGATTTCTCAAGGGACGACCTGATAAAGGCCATAACGGATTATCAGCAAAGAGAAAGACGCTTTGGATTAATAAGCGATCAGCTATCGGAGAATTAGCAATATGAACTCCCATGTAAAGCGATGGATTACAGGAATCATAGCGGTACCTTTACTGATTGTGGCTATTGCTTACAGCTCACCTCTGATCTTTTCCCTGCTTATAACGTTGATCATTGCAGGTGGTGTTTTTGAATACAATTCCATGACCTTTAAAGGGGAATACTGGTGGGAAAAAACCGAAGGATTGGTACTGGCTTTTCTGATACCCCTCTCGGCATATTTGGGCGGGTTACAGTTGATGTTTGCCACGGTTACCTTTTCATTTATTATAATATTTCTGTTTTTTCTCTTAAGGGCGAAAGATAACTTGGGTGAGCTTGCGTCGCTTGCCAGTGTTGTCTTTGGCTTTATGTATATACCGCTGCTTATGTCGTATATTATTCTTCTTAGATGTTCTGAAAACGGTATCACTTGGGTTTTTTTCGTTATCATTGCCGCCTTCGCGGGAGACAGCAGCGCTTTTTATGCCGGAAAATCTCTGGGAAAGACTAAGCTGATGCCCTCCATCAGCGCGGGAAAAACGGTAGAGGGAGCAATCGGGTCAATCGTGGGCACTGTTCTCGTTTGTTTTTTGTTCAAGGCTCTGTTTTTTCATGACCTTTCTATTGTGCATGCAATAATCCTCGGTTTTATGGGAAGCATTATCGGCCAGCTGGGAGATCTTTGCGAATCGGCAATCAAAAGAACTTCCATGGTTAAAGATTCCGGCTTTTTCTTGCCGGGCCATGGAGGAATATTAGATCGTCTGGATTCACTTATTTTTATAATTCCCTTCGTATACTATTATAATCTATTAGTAATTACATGAGGATCATTTCCCGGCTAATTGCAGTTAATTAAAGAAGGGTTCGAGGATTCCATGGGTCGAGTGAAATGCTAAAAAATTACAAAGAGTTGAAAGTCTGGCAAAAGTCATACAAATTCTGTTTAGAAGTATATAGAATAACGGCAAAATTTCCAAAGTAAGAAAAATACGGTCTAATTTACCAGATAAGAGAATCTATTGTGTCTATTTCTTCTAATATAGCAGAAGGATACGGAAGAAAACAAACCCTTGAATCCTTGACCCCTGGAATCCTTGGACCCTTTTCTCCAATTAGATTGGAGAAAAACCTTACATGAAAAATATATCCATTCTGGGATCAACAGGTTCTATAGGGGTAAATACCCTAGACGTCATAGCCCGAAATCCCTCCAGATTCAAGGTGGTTGCCCTTGCCGCAGGCAGAAATCTTTCGCTCCTCAAGAGACAGATAGACGAATTCAAACCAGGAATTGTCTGTGTTATTGATGACGAGCGCGCCGATCAGTTACGTGAAATGCTCGAGCACTGTGCCGCACCGGGAATAGTGTCGGGTGACAGCGGGTACATGGAAGTTGCTTCATGGGAAAAGACGGATATGGTCGTGTCGGCCATATCAGGCGCGGCGGGACTTCTCCCGACGATCTCGGCTATCGACGCGGGGAAAGATATCGCGCTGGCCAACAAGGAAACGATGGTTATGGCAGGGGAACTGGTCATTGCCATGGCCGCAAATCGAGGAGTGAAGATCATTCCTGTTGACAGCGAACATAACGCCATTTTTCAGTGCCTAAGGGGGCACAACAAGAACGAAGTGAAGAGACTTATACTGACCGCCTCCGGAGGTCCTTTCCTGAATCTTCCACTAGAGCGGTTTGCATCCATAAGCCTTGATGATGCCCTCCAACATCCAAACTGGGAAATGGGCAGGAAGATTACCATAGACTCCGCATCCATGATGAACAAAGGGCTTGAAGTCATAGAAGCCAAGTGGTTGTTTGACATGGATATAGATAAAATAGATGTTTGTGTGCACCCGCAGAGCATCGTGCATTCAATGGTCGAATATGTTGACGGTTCTGTTATAGCTCAGATGGGACTGCCCGATATGAGAGGTCCCATATCATACGCCCTTTCATATCCTGAAAGATTACAGGGAGCGGTGGAAGCACTGGATTTGTGCTCTGCCGGTGTGCTGGAGTTTATAAACCCGGATTACGCCAAGTTTCCCGCGCTGGAGCTTGCGTACACGGTTGCCGGAGAGGGTGGATCCGCACCGGCGGTTCTGAATGCGTCAAATGAGGTGGCTGTGGAGGCCTTTGTAGAGGGAAAGATACGATTTGTCGATATGGCTCTTGTTGTAAAAGAGGTTCTTGATTCCCATCGGACAAAAGAAATTAACCGTATTGAGGATGTCCTCGATGCGGATTGGTGGGGGCGTGCCAGGGCCAGAGAAATTATTGAGAAAAGGATGATATCTTAATGGGTTTAAGTGTTGTATCAGTGATAATTTTGTTGGGAGTGTTGATCTTTGTTCATGAACTGGGTCACTTTTCCGTGGCGAAGTGTTTTGGTGTTGGTGTTCTGAAGTTCTCGCTTGGTTTCGGTCCCCGGTTGATCGGAAAAAAGATTGGAGAAACGGAATACGTACTCTCTGCGATACCGCTTGGAGGGTATGTGAAGATGCTGGGCGAATCGGAAAATGAAGAGGAACTTTCTCCCGAAGATAAAAAACGGTCATTTAAGGATCAGACCGCGTTGAGGAAGATAGGGATAGTAGCGGCTGGTCCATTGACTAATTTTCTCTTTGCTGTCATTGCTTTTGCCGTGGTGTACGCTGCAGGGGTTCCGGTTTCCACGTCCATGATTGGAAATGTACAGAAAGATGGCGCGGCGTTTGAAGCGGGTATGCGGAGCGGGGATGTTATTGTTGCGATAAATGACATGGAAATATCGCGCTGGTCGGAACTGGTGAGCGCGATAAGTGAAAGCGATGGTGAGACGCTCACCATGGTAGTAGAGCGGGAAGGCAGGAATTTTGATCTGTCCGTAGTGCCGAAACTGATAAAAGCAAAAAATATTTTTGGTGAAGAGATCGATACCTATCGAATAGGAATAGGTGTCTCCGATAAAACGGTTATGGTAAAACAGGGCCCGGTTGATGCGCTTTATTCGGGAGTTGAGCAGACATGGGGATGGACAAAGCTTACATGCCTTGGTATTGTCAAAATGATACAGGGCGTTGTTTCCCCGAAAGAACTGGGCGGACCGATACTGATAGCGCAAATGGCAGGTTCTCAGATCCGTAAGGGTATATTGCCTTTTATATTTTTGATGGCGGTATTAAGCGTAAACCTCGGGGTCTTGAATTTTCTTCCCATACCTGTTCTCGATGGCGGACATCTCTGTTTCTTCCTGATAGAAGCCGTTACGGGCAGGGAGGTTAACATAAAGTGGAAGGAGATGTCACAGCAGGTGGGATTCTTCCTTCTGATACTCCTGATGATATTTGTTTTCTATAATGATATAGCTCGAATACTGAACAATTGAACACTAAAATCTATAACACGGAACTCAACATGATTACATTAGCTATTGATACCTCTGCGGGAACAACGAGTATTGCGCTGCTTGAGGATAACAGTATCCTGACCGAGCTTTTCATGAACAGCGGAAAAAACCATGCGGCAACACTCCTGCCGGCAATTGAGAATCTGATTGCTTCTGTGGGGATCAAACCAGAGCGAATAGAATTGTTTGCCTTTACCGCGGGTCCGGGTTCCTTTACCGGTTTAAGAGTGGGTGCAAGTACTGTTAAGGGGCTGGCATTTGTTCTGGAAAAACCGGTTGTTGGTGTTTGTACCCTGGACGCGCTTGCCCTGAACGTTCCGGATTTTCCACTTAAAGAGGTTGCTGTTTGTCCAATGCTGGATGCTGGAAGGGGAGAGATATATACAGCGCTCTATGCTCCTTCCGAAACTGGGATATATGAAAAAACATTGACGGAATGCGTTTTATACCCCGAGAAATTTCTGGACTCAATTGATGGAGAAGTCATATTTCTGGGTAATGGAGCTGAAAAATATCGTGATGTTATCGGGAACGTATTGCCGGGCAGGTCGTTCTTTATGCCTCCGCACTTTAACCACATAAGAGCGTATGCAGTGGGTATTTTAGGGAGAAGAAAGTTTGATACCGGGGATATGTCAGATATAATGACAGTAACTCCCGATTATCTTCGTGCTTCTTACGCGGCAAAGGTTTAACAGTTTTTGCAATACGCGGAAGTCTTCTGATCCGGTGAATATGTTGACACAGGCCATTTTATTTAATATAAACCGAGGTGGCGGATGCGTTTGTTAAAAAGCCGATGGTATTTCTATGAATAAAAAAACTTTTCCTATTGTTCCTGACGGATTTTTCTTTATTGTACCGCTTGCTGTTTTGGCGATAGGGTTGATATGTCTCAAAATTATGTGGGCAGGCATTTTTTTTCTTGCCGTCACTCTTTTTGTGCTGTGGTTTTTTCGTAATCCCGACAGGGTGACCCCTGAAGACGAGAAGGTTGTGATGTCACCGGCAGACGGCAAAGTTATAAAGATAGAGGAAGTGGAAGAAGAGATGCTGAAGGGGAAAGCCAAGAAGGTGAGCATTTTTATGAGCATCTTTAATGTTCACGTGAACAGAGCACCATGTGCCGGTACGGTAAAGAAAATCAGTTACAGGAAGGGCAAGTTTTTCCCCGCTAATCTTGACAAGGCGTCGGAACTCAACGAGAGAAATTCAGTCCTTATCGAAACAGCGGATGGAAGACAGATACTTACCATACAGATAGCGGGAATAATTGCAAGAAGGATAGTTTGCTGGGTTAAAGAAGGTATGGAGATTCGGAAGGGCAAACGTTTCGGGCTCATTAAATTCGGCTCACGCCTCGAAGTTTTTATGCCTCTTGGGTCCACAATTCACGTAAAGGTTGGAGATAAGGTCAGAGCTGGAGAAACCAGAATAGGATATCTAATATGAAGAAAAACCCAAAAATAAATCGTGACAATATGAAGAAGGGTATCTATATTCTTCCTAATCTTTTCACAACGGCGAGCCTCTTTTTCGGGTTTTATTCAATAATAGCTTCAATAGGAGGAGATTTTACAAAAGCGGCCATTGCCATAATAATATCCTGTATTCTGGATGGTCTTGATGGAAAGATTGCCAGAGTTACAAACACGACCAGCAAATTCGGCGCCGAGTATGATTCTCTTTCTGATCTTATTGCCTTCGGTATGGCACCGGCTATTCTTGCCTATTCATGGGCACTTGTATCATTCGGGAGATGTGGATGGCTTGCCGCGTTTCTCTTTGTGGTATGCGGGGCGCTCAGGCTTGCAAGGTTCAATGTGCAGATTGGCATTATGGACAGCAAGGTATTTAACGGTCTGGCCATTCCGGCAGCCGCGGTTGTAGTTGCTACGGCTGTTCTTTTCGTCCATTATCTGGGTGTGAAGGGACAGTTTCTTAATCATGTCTCTGTTCTGGCGGGCATTGTTGCCCTCTCTTTGCTGATGATAAGCAATATAAAATACTATAGTTTCAAAGACATGGATTTCTTTTCAAGAAAACCCTTTATGACCTTTGTTCTGATCATATTTGTACTGATTGTAATTGTGCTTGAGCCGCATATTATGCTTTTTGTGATAGCTCTCGGCTATAGTCTTTCCGGTCCTCTATGGGTGCTGCTTAAAATTGCGAAGAAGCAGAATCAGAAAAGAATGGAAAGATATCATCATAGAATATAAAGATAAATTGTAATGACTGCGTTCAAGATTTAACCTTAAATTTTGAACCATGAACCCTATAGGATGTGTGTCCGAGCCACAGGGAAACTTGTGGCTTTCTATATAATGAACTGAAAAGGAATTTCGTATGAGAAAATATAACGTTGCAGTTGTGGGTGCGACAGGAGTTGTCGGAACAGAGATGATAAGCACACTGGAAAGAAGGAGTTTTCCGGTAAAAGAAATTACCCTCCTTGCTTCAGAACGCTCACTGGGCGAAGAATTGACATTCAGGGGTAAGGATTACCCGGTCAGGGTTTTAGGGGATGATTCATTCAAAGGAGTCGAGATAGGATTGTTTTCAGCCGGGGGAAGCATCAGCCAGCGATTTGCGCCCGTGGCGGCGAAGGAAGGCTGCGTAGTTATAGATAACACCAGCGTATTCAGAATGGAACCGGGCATTCCCCTGGTTGTTCCGGAGGTAAATCCTGAAGATGCCGGCACATATGGTTCAAGGAGGATTATAGCGAACCCTAACTGTTCGACCATACAGATGGTTGTTGCTCTAAAACCCATCCATGATGCGGTCGGGATAAAACGCGTAGTGGTATCCACGTATCAGGCAGTCTCGGGCTCCGGCAAGAATGCTATTGAAGAGCTGGTCGAACAGACAAAAGCGCTCCTGACCCTGAAAGAGGTCGAAACAAGAGTGTATCCGCACCGGATAGCGTTTAACTGTCTTCCCCATATAGATGTATTTATGGATAACGCCTATACAAAGGAAGAAATGAAGATGGTCAATGAGACCAGGAAAATCCTGAAAGATCCCTCCATGGCTATTACCGCTACGACAGCAAGAGTGCCCGTTTTTTACGGCCATTCTGAATCTGTTAACATTGAAACCGAGAGAAAAATTACCCCGGACGAGGTGAGAGAAATACTTTCAAGTGCTCCGGGAGTAACCGTGATAGATAATCCTGATCTGTCGGAATATCCACTTGCAAGCAATACAGCCGGGGAAGATGATACCTTTGTCGGCAGAATCAGAGAAGATGAATCTATTCCGAACGGAATAAATATGTGGATTGTAGCCGATAATATAAGAAAAGGAGCCGCCCTGAACGCGGTGCAGATAGCGGAGATACTTATAAAAGAGAATTACCTGGATTAATACATGAGAATAACAGGAGGACGCGTTAGGGGCAGGAAGATATACGCGCCGAAGAGCGAAAAGATCAGGGTAACTTCCGACAGGGTCAGGGAGTCGCTGTTTGATATTCTTCCATCCATGGAGGGGATGTTATTCCTGGATATATTTGCGGGTTCCGGTAGTGTAGGTATCGAAGCTCTCAGCAGGGAGAGCTCCGGGGTTGTGTTTATTGAGAAAGAACCGCTTCACGCAGTAGAGCTTAAAAAAAATCTTAATCTGTGTGGATTTGAAGAATCTTCTGAGGTGATTATTTCTGCCGTTGGGAGGGGGATTCGTGTTCTGTCGGGACGACGGCGGAAATTTGATATTATATTCGCCGATCCTCCTTATGACAGAGGAATGGCGGTAGAAATCATTGATTTGCTGCGAGAGGCCGATCTGATCGCAAGGAATGGTGTTCTAATTGTAGAACATTCCTTCAGAGAAGATATAATGGCCGATAATAAATTTGTTTTGACAGATCAGAGACGGTATGGAGATACTGTAATATCTTTTTTGAAACCAGACAGGGGTAAAAAAATGAAAAGCTCGGCGGTATATCCCGGTTCATTCGATCCCATAACAAACGGTCATGTAGATATAATTAACAGGGGACTGGGTATATTTAACAAGATAACTGTCCTTGTTGGATATAACCCGAACAAGTTGACAACACTGTTTTCCGTGGAAGAAAGGATCTCCATGATTAGAGATGTTGTTGGAGATGATTCCAGGGTTGAGGTTGACTCTTTTTCCGGTCTTCTTGTGGATTATGTGAAGAAATCGGAGACATGCTGCATATTAAGGGGACTCAGGGCAATGTCTGATTTCGAGTATGAATTTCAGCTGGCCCTTATCAACAGGAAATTAAGGAAAAACATAGAAACAGTGTTCCTGATGACCGGAGCCAAGTGGTTTTATTGCAATTCGAGTATCGTAAAAGAGGCCGCTGCTCTGGGGGGATCTGTAAGGGATCTGGTTCCCAAGGGTGTTTTAAAAAGACTTAAGGAAAAATTTCCTGATATGAAAAACAACAATTCGAGAATCTGATATCAAAGACATTTATAAGCGAGAGAAGTTATATGAAATTTGCGAAAAGAGTGGAAAGAATAAAACCTTCACCAACGCTTGCCATTACCGCAAAGGCAAACGCGCTCCGGGCGGAGGGGAGAGATATTATAAATTTCGGTGCCGGAGAGCCGGATTTTGACACACCAGTGAACATCAGAGAAGCGGCTGTCAGCTCAATACGAGATGGATTTACCAGATATACCCCTGTAGGGGGGATAGATGAGCTTAAGGACGCCATTATTAAGAAGTTCCAGCGCGATAATCAGCTCATATATAAAAGATCGGAGATAGTTGTATCCTGCGGCGCAAAACATGTGCTTTACAACCTCGCGCAGGCCCTGTTCGACGAAGGTGATGAGGTTATTATCCCGTCGCCTTACTGGGTCTCTTATCCGGATATTGTTCTGCTTTCAGGCGCAGTTCCCTCAATCCTTGAGGCTAGAGAGGCGGAGGGTTTCAAGATAACCCCTGATCAACTCAAGGCCGCAATCAATAAAAAAACAAGGGCTATTGTCTTAAACAGCCCCTCCAATCCAACAGGATCAACATATACTTTTGCGGAGTTAAAGGATCTTGCGGAAGTTATAGTCGAAAAGAACATACTTGTAATCTCGGATGAGATCTATGAAAAAATTATATATGATAAATTTCCCTTTTCCAGCATTGCCATGGTCAACGAAGATGTAAAAAGGCTTTCAATTGTTGTCAACGGCGTCTCAAAATCCTATGCTATGACAGGGTGGAGGATAGGATATGCCGCCGGTCCGGAAAATATCATTTCAGCAATGACAAAGATTCAGAGCCAGAATACATCAAACCCGACATCAATTGCCCAGAAGGCCGTGGTTGAGGCGCTGAATGGAGATCAGAGCGCGACAGGTGAAATGGTTGAAGCATTCAGCGAAAGACGTAATTATATCATAGATGCTCTTAACGAAATGGAAGATATAAGCTGTATGAACCCTGATGGAGCCTTTTATGCCTTTCCCGATGTGTCTTCATTGTATGGAAGGGTTTATAATGGAAAGACGGTAAAAGATTCGACATCTCTCGCGGAATATTTTCTTGATGTCGCAAATGTTGCGGTGGTTCCCGGCATCGCTTTTGGCAACGATAAACACATACGTCTCTCTTATGCCACCTCGATGGAAAATATCCGGGAAGGCATCACGCGTATTGAAAATGCCGTAAAAAACTTAAAATAATAGAGGTGTGAAATGGTTCCAGGAATAATCTTGATTGTTGCGGGTATCCTTATAGCTGTTTATCCTCCGCTCTTGTCGATTATAGTAGCATCCGTGCTTATTCTTCTCGGCATAGGGGTAACATCTATCGGTTATCGCTTCAAAAAGGCGCAGAAGAAATTTGACGATCCATTCCTTGATTTCTTCTTCCGTTTTTAGGCGGTTCTCTTTTGATTTTTAACCGGAGATATTTGAAAGTTTTCATTGACAATTGGGACTTATTTTATTAGTAGAAGGCCTTTAGAAATCAAGCGGGCGTAACTCAGTGGTAGAGTGCAACCTTGCCAAGGTTGACGTCGACGGTTCAAATCCGTTCGCCCGCTCCAGTTTTCGGCGGCATAGCCAAGTGGCTAAGGCAGCGGTCTGCAAAACCGTTATTCACCGGTTCGAGTCCGGTTGCCGCCTCCAATGATGAAGGGGGGATGAGTCTTTGGCTTACCCCCCTTTTTTATTATGTACACCTTCACTCTTTCTACTCTGTTCACGTAAGTTCACAGGAGAGAAATATGGCTTTTGAAAAAAATATTTTGTGTATCGGGGCGGGTTATGTGGGTGGCCCTACGATGGCAATGATAGCCCATAAGTGCCCCCAATACAAGGTCACGGTCGCCGACATTGATCCGAGGCGTATTGCCGCTTGGAACTCGGATGATCTTCCCATATACGAACCGGGTCTCGATGAGATCGTGAAAGCGGTTCGTGGCAGGAACCTGTTCTTCAGCACGGAGATTGAAGAGGGGATAAGAGAAGCGGATATAATCTTTGTCAGTGTGAACACTCCGACCAAGACATTTGGCGCGGGCGCCGGCATGGCTGCTGATCTTCAGTACTGGGAGAAGACAGCCAGGCAGATACGTGAGGCATCGGAATCGGATAAAATAATCGTAGAGAAGAGTACGCTTCCCGTAAAAACCGCACTCGCGATGGAGCGGATACTTACTTCCACTGCCAATGGGATTCATTTTGACGTCCTCTCCAATCCGGAATTTCTGGCCGAGGGAACAGGGATCAAGGATCTGGAGACACCGGACAGGGTTCTTATAGGCTCCCGTGAAACACCTGAGGGTCTTAAGGCGAGAGATGAGCTGGTTGAGATATATGCCAACTGGGTGCCTCGGGAACGTATAATAACCTCCAATATCTGGAGCAGTGAATTATCAAAACTCGTCTCAAACGCCTTCCTGGCACAAAGGATATCCTCGATAAACTCTATTTCATCCCTGTGTGAGAAAACGGAAGCAGATATAACCGAGGTTGCCAGGGCAGTTGGGATGGACAGCCGCATGGGAAATAAATTTCTGAATGCCAGCATCGGTTTTGGCGGATCATGCTTCAAAAAAGATATACTTAACCTGGTCTATCTGTGCCGGCATTATGCTCTTGATGAGGTGGCTGATTACTGGGAAGGAGTGGTAAAGATAAATAACTATCAGAAGGAGCGCTTCATTCTGAATATGCTCAGAGCCATGTTCAACACGTTGGCTGGCAAGAAAATATGCCTCTTTGGTTTTGCTTTTAAGGCCGATACGGGTGATACGAGAGAAAGCCCCGCGATATCGGTATCCAGAAGGCTTGTCGAAGAAAAAGCCGAACTTGTGATCACCGATCCCAGAGCACTGATAAATGCTGAGACGGACTTGGCGGACATAAAGAAGAAGATAGACTTTATCGAAGATCCCTATGAAGCGGCTGCAGGGTGTGACGCCATTGCCGTTATGACCGAATGGGATATATATGCCACCCTCGATTTTGAAAAGATACATGGAAACATGCGAAAACCCGCCTTCATCTTTGACGGTAGAAACATTCTTGACCACAGTAACCTGTTCAAGATCGGATTTAATGTCTTTCCTATCGGCAAACCTTCGCTGACACACTTTTAGGAAACATCAGGGAAGGCAGAGAACGGATTGTAAAAGTAAAATCCTGATTCATTCAAAAAAGGTTTAGACGATGGAGAAGCGATTGATAATCACAGTTGATGGTCCCGCGGGTTCCGGGAAGAGCACTGTGAGCAGGATTCTTGCTGAAAGAATATCCTATATTTATCTGGATACAGGGCTTCTTTACAGAGCGGTTGCGTATAAGGCAATGCAGCATGGAATATCTATCGAGGATGATGAGGCGCTTCAGAAGCTGTGCGATGGCATCAATATTCCTTTTGAGACAGATAATGGAAAGATGAAGGTTCTGATGGACGGAGATGATGTTTCGGACAGGGTCAGGACCGAGGAGATAGGCATGTTTGCCTCCTCGGTGTCCGCAGTTTTCGCTGTGAGGGACGCTCTCCTTTTACCACAGAGAAGCGCCGGCAGATATGGGGGCATAGTGGCCGAGGGAAGAGATATGGGGACAATAGTGTTTCCCGGCGCGGATATAAAGTTTTTTCTGGACGCTGATGCCGATGAACGCGCAAGACGCAGGTACGCGCAATTAATGGAAAATGGCGCAAGAGTTGATCTTGCTGAAATTAAAAGGGGATTAGAAGCCAGAGATTATCAGGATACACAGAGAAAGATAGCCCCGCTGAAACCGGCCGTCGATTCGGTTATCATTGATACCACCGGAATAGATGTTGATGATGTGATTGAAAAGATGTCAATTATAGTAGAACAACATACAAAAATGACCGTCAGTTAAACGTGGGTCATTTTGAACAATTCGCAAATAACGGCAGACCGGGGGATCCGGCTTTGTTTTGAACAGGTTGCCTGAATTATCGAAGGGACGAAAGGGAGTTCCAGCTTGGTCGTGAGAGACGAATCTCTTAAGGATATTCCAAAAATTATAAAAACCCCCGGTGATATAGAAAACCTCCAGTTATTGAGAAGATTTGCCTGACGGAATTTGTATGGTGCTCAGTCAGCTACTGCTCTAAAGATATAGACAACGATAGCAAGAAAGAGGTGGTACCTGTCATCGGACTGGGCGCATTCTTGTCGAGAAGTGCAATTGTGGCCTATGATCTGAATGTTCAATAAATTCCCGTCACGCAGGCATTGACATGCAGGTAAATATAATGTAGGAGTACATCCAAATTCAGTCAGGCGGTGTAGCTCAGATGGTTAGAGCATACGGCTCATATCCGTAGTGTCCGGGGTTCAATTCCCTGCACCGCCACCATTTTAAATCATAAAGCCCGTCTGAATTGACGGGCTTTTCGTTTTCTGATTCCTATTCGAGAACAAAGCGCACCGGAATATCTACCCGCGTGGTAAATGGAGTTTCAAACCTCCATTTTTTAACAGTTTTTATGGCCGCCCGGTCAAGAATTGAATAACCCGAGGATTTCTTAACCCTTAATTTGTCCACCGTTCCATTGGCAAGTATTTTCACGGAAAGCAAAACTGTCCCCTCATACCCCTTTCTCTTCGCGATAGGAGGGTAAACAGGCGGAGGATTTTCCAAATATCGTGGTGCGGCCCGAGATGCACCCGTTTCTTCTTGCATGAAATTTCCACCGGCCGGGGGGGCAGGGGGTGTCTTTCCGATTGTCTGGTGAATTGATTGTGTTTTGCTTTGCTCCTGAACGTTGGTTTCAGCAGGCCTTGAAGGTATATCCTCTCTCT
>JAGGXJ010000024.1 GCA_021163105.1 Syntrophobacterales bacterium | reverse complement strand
GGGCAGGGAAGTATTAAATGTCCAGTCTGACGGTCTGGGATTATTGATGGCATTTGTTGGTATCGGCTCTCTTATCGGCGCGCTGGTTCTCGCTTCCCTTCGCTATCTGAAAAGGCGTGGGATCTTTCTCATGGCTAATGGTTTTGTGTGGGGAATTGTGCTGATCGTGTTCTCCCGGTGTAATTCTTATGCGACGGCCTTGCCGGCCCTCCTGCTCATAGGGTTTCTGAGTGCGATATTCATGTCGCTCAACATGACTCTCATACAATTTTACTCATCTCCTGAAATGCGAGGCCGTATTTTGAGCATGTCCATGATGACCTTTGGGATTATGCCATTGAGCGCCGTGCCTTTCGGTATCCTCGCTGAGAGTATCGGAACCGCCCATTCCTTGAAACTCAGTGGTTTGCTGCTGTGCCTTTTCATAATCGTTTTCTTTTTTGCCTTTCGCAGATTTCGCAAGGTAGCCTGACATGGTTAGTAAAGAGTTTGGGGAAAAGGACCAGACCAGGGAACAACACCCCGGCTATTATCTTGCAACAAATCCCGAGGTTTGATAGTGTCCGCCCAGTAATACGTTGCAAGATGTTTTTGAAACGCGTAGGAAATTTTCAGTAGGAGCCGTTTTATGGAATCAAATCTGTATATCCCTGAGCATTACAAACCGCTACTTGATCTGCGCGAGACGGAAAAAGCTATCGGTCAGATCAAAAGTTTTTTCCAGACCAACCTGTCTTTTGAATTGAACCTGATGCGCGTTACTGCGCCTCTGTTTGTCAAGACCGGCACGGGGATTAATGATGACCTCACTGGAATTGAAAAACCTGTTTCTTTCAATCTGAAAGGAGCCGGTAACATGGGGGTTGAGATGGCGCAGTCTCTTGCGAAATGGAAGAGAATGATGCTGGCCGATTACGGCGTAAAACATGGCCGTGGTTTATGCGCCGACATGAATGGCATAAGACCGGACGAGGTGCTGGACAACACACATTCAATATATGTGGATCAGTGGGACTGGGAAAGGGTGATATCGGAAGAGGAACGAAATCTGAAATTCCTGAAGTATATCGTTAGAAAGATATACGATGTTATACGACGAACGGAAAAGTACATCTGTTACCGGCGCAACGCTATAGAGCCGATACTTCCCGCAGAGATTACCTTTATCCACAGCGAAGAGATGGAAGAAAAGTATCCGGATCTTACACCCAAAGAACGTGAGAATATCGTATGCAAGGAACATGGGGCCGTCTTTGTTATAGGAATCGGCGGCAGGCTGAAAAATGGCAAGCCGCATGATGATCGCGCTCCCGACTATGATGACTGGTCCACCCCGACTGTTGGAGGATATAAAGGGCTCAATGGAGACATTCTTGTGCACTACCCGGTCTTCGATTGCGCGTATGAACTCTCGTCCATGGGGATCCGGGTGTCACCGGAAACTCTTTTGCGGCAATTAGAGATTACCGGCGACATGGAAAGAAAGGAACTGCTCTTCCACAGGCGCCTGATCAATGGAGAACTGCCGCTCTCTATCGGAGGGGGCATTGGCCAGTCGCGTCTCTGCATGTTTTACCTGAGAAAGGCCCATATTGGCGAGATACAGGCAAGCATATGGCCCGATGATATGATTGAAAAATGCGGAAAGAATAAGATATTTTTATTATAAAAGGACATACAATGAAACGCACAAAGATATTCAGGCTTTTAAAATCAGACTCGCCTGCGGATAAGATCCTGATTAAGGGATGGGCCAGGACCAGACGTGATTCAAAAGGATTCTCC
Source organism: Syntrophobacterales bacterium (assembly GCA_021163105.1). Taxonomy (GTDB): domain Bacteria; phylum Desulfobacterota; class Syntrophia; order Syntrophales; family UBA2210; genus UBA2210. The sequence continues at coordinate 8,948 of JAGGXJ010000024.1, read as the reverse complement.
TTTATTGAGATCAATGACGGGTCATGTCTTGCGAACATGCAGGTCATAGCGGATCACGGTCTGGACAACTATGACGACATTCTCAAGCTGTCAACCGGTTCCGCGGTGGCTGTAACCGGGAAGCTGCTGGCATCAAAGGGCAAGGGACAGAAATGGGAGATACAGGCGGATGATATAGAGATAATCAGTATAGCGCCGGACTCATACCCCCTGCAGAAAAAACGCCACAGCGACGAGTTTCTGCGTACCATCGCGCACCTCAGGCCACGAACAAACAAGTATGGCGCAACATTTCGTATCAGATCAGAGCTGTCATACGCCATACATAAGTTTTTCAGGGAAAGGGCGTTTACCTACATCCATACTCCCATTGTAACCGCGTCTGATTGTGAAGGGGCGGGAGAGATGTTCAGGGTGACGGCTCTGGACCCGGACAATCTTCCGAAAACCGATGGAGCAGTGGACTACTCCTTAGATTTCTTTGGAAAGCAGGCAAATCTGACAGTGTCAGGTCAGCTTGAGGCCGAGCTGTTCGCTCTGGCGCTGGGTGATGTCTATACCTTCGGACCCACATTCAGGGCCGAGAATTCCAATACCAGGAGACATGCCGCGGAATTCTGGATGGTGGAACCGGAAATGGCGTTCTGCGATCTTGAGGGCGACATGGATCTCGGCGAAGAGATGGTAAAATATCTGGTCGCTTACGCAATGGACACGTGTCGCGATGATCTTGAGCTCTTTGCGAAGTTTGTGGATAAGGGCCTGATGGCAACTCTGGAAAATATAGCTTCATCGGATTTTATAAGACTTCCATACCGGGAAGCGGTGGATATATTGAGCAGGGTCAAAGACAAATTCGATTATGACGCGGGATTCGGGAAAGATCTCCAGTCCGAGCATGAGCACTACCTGACAGAACAGCACTTCAAGGGGCCTGTCATAGTCTACGATTATCCCGCCACGATAAAACCCTTTTACATGAGGGTAAACCCCGACGGTGAAACAGTTACCGCCATGGATGTGCTTGTGCCGAGCATAGGTGAGATAATAGGGGGCAGCCAGCGCGAAGAACGTCTCGATATCCTGGAGGCGAGGATGGATGAAGCCGGCCTGATTAAAGATAATTACTGGTGGTATCTGGATTCCAGAAGATTTGGAGGCGTCCCGCACAGCGGTTTCGGCCTGGGATTTGAACGGCTGATAATGCTGATCACCGGCATATCAAACATAAGAGATGTCATACCCTTTCCTCGGACACCTAACAGTATAGAGTTTTAAAAAAGGAATATACCATGATAAAAATAACATGTATGGGCGCCGCGGGAACGGTAACGGGATCAAATTACCTTATCGAAGACTCCCGTGGCAAAAAGATACTGGTGGATTGCGGTCTCTTTCAGGGAGGAAAACAGACTGAGTGGCGAAATTCGGCGGACTGGGGATTTAATCCCAGCGAGATAGACACTCTCCTGCTGACCCACGCGCATATCGACCACAGCGGCAGAATCCCCAGACTTGTCAAAGACGGCTTTCAAGGAAAGATTATTACTTCTCCACCCACAGTAGAACTGTGCGAGATAATGCTCCTTGATTCAGGACACGTACAGGAAATGGAGGCAGAATGGCAGACGCGGAAAAACAAACGAAAAGGCAGTAAAAAAGGAATCCAGCCTCTCTATACGTTAGAGGACGCCCAGGCAAGTCTTCAATACCTTTCGTCCGTGGAGGGAGATCAGGTCATCGACATCGGGCCGGGTATAAAGGCACGCTTCAGAAATGCGGGACACATTCTCGGCTCCTCGATTATAGAATTGTGGATAGAAGACGCCGGCGCGGAGATAAAGATCGTTTTCTCGGGAGATATCGGGAAAAACCGCCAGCTGATCGTCAAGAATCCCTTCGAAATTGCAGACGCGGATTATCTTTTTATAGAATCGACTTACGGAAACCGCCTGCACCGTTCTTTCGAGGATAGCCAGGCGGAACTTCTGGATGCTATCAGGTATGCCGTATCGAACAATGAAAAGATCATCATCCCGGCATTCGCGGTGGAGAGAACCCAGGAAATTATATACCTTCTGGGTGAATTTCAGAGGAACGGTTCTCTGCCCGACATACCGATCTATCTCGACAGCCCGCTCGCGATAAAGGCTACGGAGATATTCCGTAAAAACAAGAAGTATTACGATGAAGAAGCGATGGCCATCGTGGATCAGGGTTTTGATCCGTTTGACATGCCCAATCTGAAATTTACCCCTTCGACCGAAGAATCCATGGCGATCAACAAAAAGCCGGGCTCCGCGATCGTCATAGCGGGAAGCGGGATGTGTACCGCGGGACGGATAAAACACCACCTCAAACATAATCTGTGGCGTTCAGGAGCTAGCGTTGTCATTGTGGGCTTCCAGGCCATGGGTACCACCGGAAGAAGGATAGTGGACGGAGAAAAGCAGGTCAGGATATTCAGAGAAGACGTTTCCGTGGCGGCAAAGGTATTTACCATAGGCGGATTCTCCGCGCACGCGGATCAGAAAGGGTTGCTTGAATGGGCAGGCCATTTTGTCGGATCACATCCCCGCGTCTTTGTAACTCATGGCGAACCGACGGCCAGCGAAGCCCTGGCGACAAAGCTTAAAGAAGATCTCAATCTGGAGGCTTATGTTCCCAGGATGAGAGAATCCTTGATCCTTGAGCCCCAGAAAGTAACTCACACAATGGTTCGTGAAGAAGCGGTACCGGAAGATATGAATCAGATTGTGCGCGCCAATGTGATAAATATCGAGAGAGAAATGGAAGATCTGAAGAAACGTCTTGCTAAAAAGGGTAAAGAGATAAGCGAGGCCGATGTAGACCGACTGAAATATATCGAGGAGGAGTTCCGGATGGTTCTGCCTGAATAGGGGGTTAACGGCGCAGTTTCTCTTTCAGCTTCATTATCCTCGCGCAGGATTCATCTATCCTTCCGGCAGGTACTTTTTCCTCTCGCACCAGCTTTTCTATTATCGTGATGGCCCGCGAGGCAATATCCTCTTCGAAGACGGAGTTGTTGGCAAACACGAGGATGTCAATACCCGCAAGGATCGCCCTTTCTATCGCCGTTTCAAGCCCATAATGTTGCCGTATCGCGTTCATCTGCATATCATCTGAGATGATAACACCCGCATATCTCATATTCCCGCGAAGAATTCCCCCCATCACTCTGGATGAAAGTGTGGCAGGCCATACGGAATCAAGTTTTCCGTTGAAGATATGGGCTGTCATGACCATGTCACACCTTCCGGATCTTACAATAGCTTCAAAGGGTTTCAGCTCTTCAGTGGACCATGTGTCCGTTATATCGACAAAACCTTTATGGGAATCATTGAGAGAGCTTCCATGGCCGGGGAAATGTTTTATGGCGGAAAGAACACCCTGGTCATGCAGAGAATCAATAACCGCAAGCGCGTGCCTGGTCACAATTGCCGGATCGGCGGAGAAGCTCCGCTCCAGTTTTCCGATTACAGGATTGTCCGGGTTCACGTTGAGGTCTACAACGGGTGCAAAATTCAGGTTTATTCCCAAGCCGGCCAGTGTCTCAGCCGTCGCATCCGCGTATCTTTTTGTTGTCTCAACACTGTTCAGCGATCCGAGATACTGTGCCGATACGGAAGGGGGAAACCCGAATTTTCCCTTCAGGCGGCATACCTTTCCGCCTTCTTGATCAATCGCGATAAAAAGGGGAACAGAAGCTGTTTTTTGCAGATCGGACACAAGGGTTTTTACCTGTCGCGGAGATCTTATATTTCTGACGGGGGTGCCTGACGGAACATCATAATCAAACAGTATAACACCCCCGATCTTTCTCTTACTGATGTCCCGCATTATCGGGGACTGGCTATCTACCGCGAGGCCTCTGAATCCGATCATCAACATCTGTCCCGCTTTTGTCCTGATATCTGACCCCGGTTCATCCGCGGCGGAAGAGAGCAGCAGCACCAGCATCCCGAAGATCGCGAGGGCGACGCATACCGTCACCTGGTGGATCAGTTTTTCCCATCTGTGTCGGAAAATATCAGCTTTCATAAAAAATCCTGGTATATATGTTGGAAGAACTAAAGAAAGTAAAAAGTTGCTGACGGAATGGTGGCAACCGTATCTGCCTGCAAATTTTCAGATGTCGGATTAATCATTTATACAGCGGGGGATTTAAGTGCTTCGGTCTGATAGTGGGTGTTAAGAGCGTCAATAATAGCGTCGATATCTCCATCGAGGATATTTTCCAGATTGTACAGGGTAAGGCCGATTCTGTGGTCTGTCATCCGTCCCTGGGGGAAATTATAGGTCCTTATCCTCTGGCTTCTGTCTCCGCTCCCCACCTGTTTCTTCCTCGTCTCGGAAATCGCGGCATCCTGTTCCTCGCTTATCTGTTCAAAAAGCCTGGCCCGGAGTACATTCAGGGCCTTTGCCTTGTTCTTATGCTGTGACTTCTCGTCCTGGCAGGTCACCACAAGCCCCGTCGGAAGATGGGTAATCCTTACCGCGGAATCCGTGGTGTTGACACTTTGCCCCCCGTGGCCTGTCGAGCGATAAACATCTATCCGAAGATCATTAGAATCAATGTTCACTTCCACTTCTTCCGCTTCAGGGAGAACCGCCACCGTTACTGCGGATGTATGGATTCTTCCCTGTGTCTCGGTAACGGGAACCCTCTGCACGCGGTGAACGCCGCTTTCGTATTTCAATCTGCTGTACGCGCCGTTTCCTTCGATAAGCAGTATGACTTCCTTAAATCCGCCCACGCCTCCAGACAGACTGGAACTTATAATCTCTTCCTTCCAGTTGCATCTCTCCGCGTACCGGGTATACATCCTGAAAAGATCTTCGGCAAAAAGTCCCGCCTCATCTCCTCCCGTACCGGCCCTTATCTCCAGAAATACATTTCTTTCGTCATTTGGATCTGTCGGGAGCAGAAGGACTTTCAACTTGTCTTCCAGAGCCTGCAATTTTTCCCGCAACTGGGGAAGTTCCTCTTTCGCCAGTTCCCGCAACTCTTCGTCACCATCTTTGAGAAGGTCTTTATTGTCCTCGATCTGGGAGTTTATATCTCCATATTCTCTATAGGCCTGCACGATATCGGAAATATCGGCATGTTCTTTGGCATACTTCCGGTATTCACTATAGTTGCCGATTACAGCCGGATCGCTCAACAGCTCTTCCAGATCTTGATATCTTTTCTCGATTTTCCTAAGCTTTATCAGCATAGTATCCTTCCTGGATTGACGGTGATTTACTTCAGGGGCGGGGATTGCTCTAAACGGGCGGGCCTTCCGGGTTACGGAAGGCACCTGATAAAAAATAACGATTCATATTCGCGGAGGCACAAAGAGAAGGTTGGAATGCCTTGTCAACAGAGGGGAAACCGCTTTGTGACTGACCGGTTACAGTCGCTACTTTTCAAGGCTGGCATATCTGCGATTAAACTTCTCTATCCTTCCAGCGGTATCCATTATTTTCTGTTTCCCAGTAAAAAACGGGTGACACTTGGAGCATATTTCAACCTTGATATCGCCTTTGGTAGACCTGGTCTCAATAATGTTCCCGCAGACGCATGTTACTGTCGACTTCTTATATTCCGGGTGAATATCCTTTTTCATAATTTCTATCAGCCTCCTTCAGTATTGAAAAACTGTTATTATATCTATATCAAAACGAGTTTCAAGTAAATAATTCCACTCACTGGTTCATGGATTTAAAAAATTCCTTGTTGGTGCTTGTTCTTTTTACCTTATCGATGATAAATTCCATGGCATCTACGGGATTCATCTCCTGCAGGAGTCTTCTCAGGATCCATATTCTGTTCAGGTTTTCCTTCTTGATCAGCATTTCTTCTTTTCTTGTGCCGGAATGGACAAGATCGAACGAAGGAAAGATTCTCCTGTCGGAGATTCTTCTGTCGAGATGCAACTCCATATTTCCTGTACCCTTGAACTCTTCAAAAATAACTTCATCCATACGGCTTCCGGTATCGATAAGAGCAGTCGAGATTATTGTGAGGCTGCCGCCCCCTTCAATATTTCTCGCGGCGCCGAAAAATCTCTTCGGTTTGTGCAGGGCATTGGAATCAACGCCACCGGAAAGCACTTTCCCGCTGGGCGGCACAACGGAATTATAAGCTCTGGCAAGCCGGGTGATGCTGTCCAGAAGTATGACAACATCTCTGTTATGCTCTACCAGGCGTTTGGCCTTTTCGAGAACCATTTCCGCAATCTGGACATGCCGTGTGGCGGTTTCATCAAAGGTTGAAGAGATGACTTCGCCGGAAACGCTTCTTTCCATGTCTGTTACCTCTTCAGGACGTTCATCTATCAGGAGAACCATCAGGATGGCGTCTTCATGATTCGCGGTAATGCTGTTGGCAAGATCTTTTAAAAGGACTGTTTTCCCTGTTCTGGGCGGTGATACGATAAGGCCTCTTTGCCCCTTGCCTATCGGTGTAAAAATATCCATAATCCTTGTTGAATAGTTCTCCGGGTCTGATTCCAGCATCCACTTTTCTTCGGGATACAGTGGTGTCAAATTGTCAAAGAGTATCTTGCCCCTGGCCGCCTCCGGAGCCTCAAAGTTTATGGATTCCACCTTCAGGAGGGCAAAATATTTTTCTCCTTCTTTCGGAGGTCTCACTTCCCCATATATTGTGTCTCCCGTTCTCATTCCGAATCTACGTATCTGAGAGGGAGAAACATAGATATCATCAGGCCCCGGGAAATAGTTGTAACCTACTGATCTGAGAAAACCGAATCCATCAGGAAGTGTTTCCAGTACACCCTCTCCGGTGATGGTGCCGTTCTTCTCGGTCTGAGTTTGAAGGACCGCAAAGATAAGATCCTGTCTTTTCATACCGCTCGCGCCGGTCACCTTAAGCTTTTCCGCCAATGCATTAAGCTCGCCTATGGATTTGCTTTTGACTTCTGAAATGTTCATATATCTTTCCTTTACTGATGTTCTGGTGTCAGTTCTTAATATTTACCCTTCAGGGTATGCGCACAAATGCTTTTCCCTCGACTCAGGCAGGCGTTATATTATATCTCTTTATTTCTTTGAAAATTTATGGAAAGCATAAAAACAGGCCCTGGGGACAAACCAGAATTTCTTTAAGATATCAACTTCTTCAAATTTTAAACACTACGAACCCGATTGATTATAATTCAGAACAAATCCTGAGGTTACAGTGAAACAGATTTGGAATTGCTGAAAGACCCCCGGCATCCATGATGCACGTTGCAATGTTCTCTTTTTCCCGATAGCTAATCTGGTCTCTTGAAATAGTTCAAAAGGAAGGATTTAGCACATAACCTTATGTGAAAAACCCGTCTATACCAAACCAGCAGACATGTCAAGGATTTTTTACACGTTGTGTCGAACAGGACCTACTTCAGCATTATAAAGTTTAATTGTCTTCCCGTGCCGCCACTCTCTCCCCTGTGCGAAAAAAAGATATCCCTGTTACAGGATGTGCAGATATCAGCGGAAAATATATTTTCCGGGGGAACGCCCGCGTCAAGCAGTTGGAATCTGTTTGCGGCGGATAGACCAAGCATCCATTTGCCCTCTTTTTTACCTTCAGTAAAGAAAGATTCTTTGTCCTGTTTGTTATCAAATTGACGGAAAACGGTTTCATCAACCTCGTAGCAGCAGGGACCTATAGCGGGGCCTATAGCAGCCAGAATATCCGCCGGCCTGGAGGCAAATTCTTTCATGAAAGTGTCTATAGCTCTAACAACAATACCCAGGGATGTTCCCTTCCATCCCGCGTGTACTGCCCCGACAACCCGTTTTGCGCGGTCGGCAAGAAACACCGGAACGCAGTCAGCCGTTCTTATGCCGATGAGCACACCGGGTATCGTGGAAATAATGCCGTCACATTCGAGTTTTTCGCTACGCTTCCAGTCCCGCGATTTTTCATCAACAATCAGGAGCCTGTCTCCATGGACCTGGTTGACAGCAACGAAATTTTGTTCCGGAATGTCAAAGGCGGAACAGAGGATTTCCCTGTTTTTCAACAGATGTTCTTCAGTGTCACCCGAACGCGTGCCAAAGTTGAGATTGGCCAGCTTTCCCTTGCTTGAGCCGCCCCATCTGGTACAGAACGCGTGGGTTATAAAAGCGTCCCTGCTAAATGCCAGGCACTCCAGATAACGCACATTATCTCTCTCGGAAAACCTGAACGCGCCTGATGTGCCATATCTCTGATCTGGGTTTTTAAACATTATTTTCGCTATCCCTGAGTTTCCCGCATACCTGCGCTATATCATCCGGAAGCGTGGATGAAAATTCCATAAGGTCACCCGTAACCGGATGATGAAAGCAAAGCTCGCTTGAATGGAGGGCCTGCCGGCGAATCTTTCTCAACGCCACCTGTCGAACATTATCTTTTACCGCTTCGATTCTTTTTTTCGAATTACCATAAACAGCGTCCCCGACGACAGGATATCCTGTGGCGTTCAGATGCACCCGGATCTGGTGTGTCCTGCCTGTCTCAATCCGGACAGAAAGGAGTGTGGCAACATTGTAGCGTTCCTCCACACTCCAGCGGGTCAGAGATTCTTTACCCCTTCTGCTGTTAGTGGACATCTTCTTCCTGTCCACAGGATGTCTCCCTATGGACAGATCGATTATTCCCTCTTCTTCTTTCATATTGCCATGCACAAGAACCCTGTAGATTTTTTTGACGAGATGTTCTTTGAACTGTTTCGCCATCCCGATGTGGGCCTGATCCGACTTTGCGACTACCATCAGTCCGGATGTGTCCTTGTCCAGACGATGTACTATGCCGGGTCTTTTAACACCGCCAATGCCGGAAAGATCCCGGCAATGAAACAGAAGGGCATTGACAAGTGTGCCGCTGCGGTTTCCCGCCGCGGGGTGGACAACCATGCCGTGAGGTTTATTAACCACAAGGATGTGCGAGT
>JAGGXJ010000105.1 GCA_021163105.1 Syntrophobacterales bacterium | reverse complement strand
GTGAGGGTCGAAATTAATTTTTTTGGCAAAAACCCCTGTCAAGTCTTTTTTTTGTTTTTTTTAATTTTTTTTCGCTGAACAGTTACGAAAAAAGCAACTGATTTCCAATAAATGGATCTTCAAGGTTAAATTTAAAAAGTGGTTTCTTAAAAAAAGTTGCTTAAATTGGTAACTATTTTTACTTGACCATTCAGAAATGGGGGAGATATATGGGACACGACGTTTTTATAAGCTACTCAACTGAAGATGAAGAAACCGCTAAGAAAATTTGCCAGACACTGGAATCCAATGGAGTTAAATGCTGGATAGCCTGCCGCAACATTCTACCCGGTCTAGCCTATGGTGAAGCTATTATTGATGCAATATTCATGGCAAAAGTACTCTTGGTAGTTCTTAGCAATCACTCCAATAACTCACGCTGGGTCATGTGTGAACTTGAACGAGCTGCAAGCCTGAATCTCTCAATAATTCCATACCGTCTTATGGAATTAGCCCCTTCAAACCAAATCGCCTTGTTCGTTACAGCAAGCCAATATTTTGACGCATTTAAGCTTCCCAAAGACGATATAGCGCAAAGCCTTGCCAATTCAATTCAAGCCCTACTGAGAGAGTATATTCAGGAAAAAGAACAGGCAAACTCAACAGATAAATCATACCCACCTTCATCTACTACGGGGTCTCCTCCATTACCTCAGCCTGAAGAATGCCCTTCTGCACCTCAGCAGGGCAGAAAAAAATGGTTGTGTTGGCAAAAAAATTCAATAGAACCTTCTCCTTTACGTATATCTATTCAGCAGCTTAATGAAACTAACTACAGATTCAAGTTATTTTCCAATCCCTATACCTCTTCGTCTCTTGATAAAACTATAACATTGACTGATGAAGAACTGGACATCCTCTCGAAAAAAATGGAGTGGGCCATATCTCTTGAGCAGAGAGTGCAACTACAAACATGTGCCGAATTAGGCAATATTCTTTACCGGACAATTTTGCCACTTGCTTTACAGGAAATTATCGACAGAGGGGCAGAAAACCTTCTTCTTGAGACAGAAGACACCTCTTTACCTTGGGAATTTCTGCATGATCAGCAGGATTTTCTCTGCCGAAAGCGGCTAGTGTACCGGTATCCAGAATCATATAAATGGGCCGATTCCATTTTTGGGGAAAATCATTGCATTAATAATGAAAGTGGTAAAGTTCTCATTATTGCAAATCCCAATGATGACCTACCGGCTTCAGAATCTGAGGCCCATATGGTTAAAGAACAATTTGAGCAGCATAATATTGAAACTGACTGTTTGATCGGATCATTACAATGCTCCTATCTAAACATTCAACGGCTACTTCGTTCCAATAACTATGCAATCATTCACTACACCGGCAAAATGGTCTTTCTACCGGAAAGAAAAACGAGTGCCTTTGTCCTTGCCAACAGACAATTTCTGCTTGCGGAAGAAATTTGCCTTGGTCTCAATGGTAATCCTCTATTCTTCCTTAATGTCAGCCATGATTCGCTGGAAGAATCAATGTTATCCATCTCATGGCGGGAAGGAGCCAATAATGTACGCATTATGTCACAGGCTCTCATCCATGGGGGTAGCAAAGGTCGTTCTCGAGCAATGCTGGTTTCGCTTTGGGGGAAAGATGTAGAAAAAAACGCTGGTTTTGGGGTGGAATTTTACCAACAGTTACTTTCCGGATTATCTGTTGGCAAGGCTTTTAGGAAAACATCTGAACTTGATGAAAGTGATACTTTCTCAGGTCACCGTTTTGGCCTCTTTGGTGATGTCGATAGCTTCCTCAGTTTTGCAAACGTCCCAGATATTCAAAAAAACAAAAGTGCAGAATCAGATAAAAGTGATCGGCGGGGATCCGTAGAATCTATTGGAGATGATTCTTCCTGGAGTGATGAAGCGCATCTTATTCTACTTGGGGCTGTTGGCGCGATGCAAGAGATGAACTGGTCTATGCTGGCAACAGTCCACTTGTTACTTGGAATGACTTACTTGCCAAACGGTATCATGTCACACACGTTCTCTGGCAAAGGATATAATCCCAATAAAACCAGGCGTGCTATCAGAAAAATTCTTAAGGGGAAAAGCTCAGACAATCCGTATCACGGTCTTAAAATTAGTGATAATCTTACTGAAATCCTGGTAGGAGCAAAAAAAGCCTCACAGAAATGCAGGGATCAGGAGGTAGGAGAGAAGCACCTGCTTGCTGAAATTCTCAAACGCCGGAAGAGTTCCGCCTGTCTTATCCTGTCGGCGCTGAAAATTAATTTGGATGAACTGGATAAAGAAGTTTCAGGACTGTTAAGTACAAAAAGGTGTTGAAAAGTAGTCAGTTTTAACCGGATTAAGTTGTCACGTCTCTATCCGTCACTTGAGAATTGACAAGACACTAAAGGGGGAGGTGGACAGATGCTTTTTGAAAACGGTATATTTGCTCCTCAGAACATTGGAAGTGAAAAAACAATAAAGGTGCTGCTTGCTGCAGCAGATCGCTCAACTAAAACTATTCGTCCCAGCGATTTGATTGCATCTGCCATTGACATTGGAGATTCTAAGATACTGGCAATTTTTGCACAAGTCTTAAAGCCAGGAGCAAACCCTCAGGACATTAAAGATATAATTGAGGTATATAACCCGGCGCGTATAATACCGACAGATTTTGACGGTAAAAGAGAACGTTTCTCCAAGGAGGCACTTAATGCAATAGAGCAATTTGAAAAAGAGCTGCACGATGCCGCAGAAGGTATTCATGAGGTTGCTCTTGAGCTTTTGCTCTCTTGTGTGTTCAGCCATCTGGATGAGGAAGACCACGAATATCTGACGATAATTGATTTTGAACAGACTGTACATTTGTTTCGCGAACGGATCAAGATGGCGATAGAGCCGCCTGCCCCCCTGTTTGACAGTGCTTCAGAACGATTGCGTTCAGAAGAGTTTACAGAGGGCGGCCTAGCAGTGATGGAAAATGCCGCTATACAGGCAGCGTTTATCGGGTATGACAGGATATTACCACCGCATTGCTTTATGGCAATGCTGGGTGAAATCGAGGGAGTTGCCGAACAGATTGTACGACTTCAGGCAAAACCCGAAATCGGTCCGGGCAAAGTAGCTGAAGTAGTGGCAGAGACATTCAGGCTGGCAGACAGAAAAACAGAGCCTGTTGAGTTAAACAGGAATGGTATCGGTGAGGCAACAGCCGAACTACTGAGAGAAGCCCAGAAGATGGCACGTCTCTGGGGTGTAGAGCAGATTGACACGGCCCACCTGTTTTTAACGCTTCTTGAGAATATGCCGTCCCGCCTCGTATTCTCTTTACAAAGCAGTCCCCTCTCTCTCGACCTGAAAAAAATGCACGAGCATGTTGAACAATACCTTAGGGACTCCCGAAAACAGACTAGGCGGGAAGTCGCATTCCGCCTTCCAGTAGGTATTCTGCCGTCGGAAGACCTTACCTACAGGGTCCGCACGGAAGATTTGACGAAAGCGGTTCATATTGATGGCTATTTTAACAGCATAATGAGGGCTCTGTACCGTCGAATGAATAACCATGTTTTGATAACCGGGCTGCAAGGTGTTGGTAAGACCGCTTTAGTACGGGAGCTGGCAAGGAGAGCAGCGTCGGATGAGATACCCTTTCTTAAGAGAAAGAGGTTCCTTTGGATTGATTGTCAGAATGTTTCACCCGAAGAGAGCAGGAGCAAACTCGAGGCAATTTTTACCCATACAGCGGGAAGGACCGACCTTATTCTCATTCTGGACGGGCTGGGGCCGATGTTGAGGGCTGAATCAGGGGCAAATAATAAAGTTATCCTGAGGGCCGCACTTAAAGAACGCAGAGTGCACCTTATAAGCATTATGTCCAACTGGGACTATAATGACCTGCTTTCTGCAGACCACCACGTTTTGGAATTTTTCACAAGAGTGAATGTAGAAGAACCCGGGGTAGAAGCTGCACAGGACATGGTCAAACTTGCTGCTGCCGAACTTGAGAAAGAGTATAGAGTTGAAATTGAGGAGAAAGCTGTGCAGCGGGCTGTAGTTCTGTCAGCTGATTACATAATGAACGAAAATCTTCCGACCAAAGCCATAAAGATATTGCGTCGTGTCTGTGAAGATCTTGATTTCGAACGAACACAGCATGGAGAGAAAAAAACGGCAGTAACTTTTGGGAAAGTTATTAAGGTTATTGCTGAAATCAGCAGTGTACCGGAAAGCACACTTGAAGGAGTTGCCGAAGATTCCGGTTTTGAAAAGAGTCTTATGGACGCGGTAGTTGGTCAGGATGAGGCAGTACAGGCAGTAGTCGATGAATTGCAGCTCATTAAGTCAGGTTTAAATGATCCGGGCAAGCCGGCTTCGGTTATGTTTTTTGCCGGTCTGACCGGAGTAGGAAAAACAGAGCTTGCCAAAGCCCTTGCCAAAATATACTCATCCTCCAAACATCTTCAGACCTATACGATGGGTAATTTTACTGAAGCACACAGTATCTCCGGAATAATCGGAGTACCGCCAGGATATGTCGGATATGAACAGGGAGGGCGTCTTATCAATGACATGAATTCCGATCCCTACAGCGTCTTTCTTTTAGACGAAGCCGAGAAAGCAGATCCGGACATCTGGAAGCCTTTTCTCAATCTCTTTGATGAGGGCTGGATTGTAGATCCTCGAGGCGTTAAGGCATTTGCAGATCGTTCGATATTTATCCTAACATCCAATGCCGGTCAGGAAACGATATCCAGGATGTCGCAGACGGGTAAAAAGATGGAAGAAATTATCGAGCAGGTAAAAAAAGACCTCTCAACTATTAAGAATGATCGCACCCATAAGCCGATATTTTCTCCTGAATTCCTGGCGCGTATTAAGCGGATAATAATATTCAAACCCCTGGATGAAGAGGGCATGGAAGGCATTTGCCGGATATTAGTAAATAATATGCATGAAACCTGGAAGGAAAAGAGGGAAAAGAATATCGTGGTTCCAGAAAACCTTATTAATCATATTGCAAAGAAAAGCCATGAGGAAAATGAAAAATCAGGAGGCAAAGAGGGCGGGCGAATTGTCAGAAAAAAGATATCCGAATTAATCGAGACCAGTATTCAGCGTGAAGCCACTCAGCGGCCAGTAGAGTACAAAGATTGTGATCGAATTGAACTCTTGTTCATAAATCCGAAAGTGAGCCTCACCTTTTCCAGAGAAGAGCCACTAACGCCTGCTGAATGCATCGCAATGGCCGTGAAAAACATAAAGCTGTATCTTGAGTCTCAAAATTCCTCGAGGCCAATGTATGAGATTATATCTGACAGTTTAAAACAGCTGGAAAGAGGATTGAAAAGCTGGGCAGGCAAGCATCCTGATGAGCCTGTCGATGAGAGGCATGAAAAGATTATTGAAAACCTTCGCAGCGTCTCTGAAGAGGTAAGGAATATATCTCATAAGGCGGAAGATAATTCACGATCCATAATCGATGATTTAGTAAAGAAGATCGGTTTTGTGTCAGAGGAGAAAGTGAGTGGGTAATAGCTCAAATGCATCTTCAGACGTTGACATGAGATCCTTCACAGGGAAGACCCTCAAAGAGAGTTATTTACTCCAAGAGTACATCTTTGAAGGGAACTTCGGTGCTGTCTACAAAAGTGAGCAGTATTTTCTGGACGTTCCTGTCCGGCGTGTGGCAGTAAAAATAAGCAAAGAAGTAAATATTGACATAAATAAAGCCAAGGACATATTTGCCGATGCTTTTTTACTTGCCCATGCAATGGATGAAATGGATGATGCCGAAGCAAGGAGCCATCTGGTCCATGTTTATGATGTTGGTATTTTGAGGGAGTTAGACAACCGGTTATTTGTGGTAATGGAGTATATTCAGGGCACGACGCTTGCTGCTCAGTTCGAATCATATAAGAGAGTTCCCGCAAACCTTATGATGAAATGGGCACGGCAAATATGTCAGGCTGTAGCAGGGTTGCATGATATGATTCCGCCGGTATTGCATCGTGATCTCAAGCCAGACAACATTCTCATGGGAATAGATCGCACTGTTAGAGTGGTAGACTTCGGTCTGGCAGCCAAACTAATGCACCATGGATATGTGCCGGGTGTAGCCGGTACTACGGCGTATATGGCACCTGAAACGATGAAAGGAGAGAGCATACCGGCATCGGATGTCTACTCAATCGGGATTCTCCTGTACGAAGGTTTAACCGGGAGCCATCCCTTTGGTCACCTAGTGCCACCAATAGATCTTCCGAAGAGTCTGGAGAGTGACTGGATCTATAATGAGAAGGGAAAAATAAAGCCGGCCCTACCCTCCAAACTGAACAATACGGTTACACCTGAGATTGAGGGAGTGATCATGCGCTGCCTGGAATTCAACGCTTCAAGACGGTATGTAAATGCCGGGGCTTTATTGGGGGCGCTGCAACAGAAAGAAAAGGCGGAGCCGGTCGATGTTCAGGCTTTGCAGGAAGGAAAAGAGCTGATGGCTGCGAATGACCTGGAAGGTGCCCGTGCAATTCTTGAGATCGGCATGTCAAAGGCATCAAGCTCAAAGGAAAACCGTTTTCATCTAACACGCAACTTGGCAGAAGTAATGGATAGATCAGAAGAGCATGCTGAGGCTGTAGCAAAGCTCGTTGAGGCATGGAAACTTACAAAGTCCGGTGCAATCCTCAGAACCAGAGAAGAACGGGCGCAATTGCTTGAGCAAATTGTTCAGGCATATCGTAAAATCGGCAATGAGTTTCAGGCTATAAGATATGAAAATGAAATTAAAAAAGAACTATAAATGTAAGGCGGGGTTATAACCGATGGTTCCTACATCATCATTCTGGGGTTGGTTTACCTCCCAGGGAAGGCTCAAAAATCACTGGGCGCGCGCATTGAGGGAAAAAAAACCCGAGCGCGGTCTCGATAAATTGCGTCAGGTAATGAAAACATTAACAAAAGAAACGGCTAGATATCCGCATTTGTTATTGCCTTTCCTTGACACTTTTTTTGATGCGAAAAGAATCAGGTCGTTAACTGATAGAGATTTCAGGTCTGTTATGGAGGCCGGGCGTGTGCTGTCCAATAATCCCTCACCGCCTGTTAAACCCGGTGAAATCTGGTTTCGTGTGGTCAAAGCATATGATGCACGTCAGGAGAAATTAAAGGCACTTAATGTCTTAAGAGATATCTACAGGGACCGCACATCCGGGAAGGAAACAAAGGCGCGATGCTGTCAGGAGATGGTACGTTATAGGGCCAAGGGCGATGATGATCTAAGAATTTATATTGATTACCTGCGGGGTCTGAAAGATTACCATGGCGAAAAAGAAATCATAGAGATTTTAACCAATATATGCCAAGTGGATTTTGAAAGCGAACGGGTTTTGGTAAAGCGTGCCGGAGAAGTGGCCGCGATTCTGGACAATCACAAGATAAATATCCCGGGCATAATGACAGCAATGGGACTGAATGCACTGATTGTTGAAAAGAACTGCTTTGAAGCGGTCAGATGTTTCAAAGCGGCGGTCAATGAAGACCGTACGGCTGTGGTCCCGTTACTTGGAGTGATTGCGGCGCTGATACAAAACGGTGATTACAGTCAGGTGGCTGATGTAGAGATAAACGATTCTGCTGGTCAGGTTGTCAGAGACCTCGTAACCCTTGGCAGGACACTCGATTGGCTTCAGAGCCGTACTGAAAAAGGAACTGTGCCCGCCGGTACCGGATTCCTGGAAGGTTCAGGATTGCAAAAATATGCAGGGGACATTTTTCATGCTGCATTGGGAAGGCTTTATCTGCTGGAAGGAAATGCGAAAAAAGCCGCTGAGATTCTCATGCCTTTTGCGGAAAGACACGCAGGCGAGCCGGCCTGGAGATACTATACCTCATGGGCAGCTGTTTTGACAGGTAACCGGCAGGCGTTGACAGACCAGTATAATGCTGTCGGAAAATGGTCAGGAAGATGGACGTTGGCATGCCATGTTCAGGATTTCGATCCTGTACTGGCAGAGAATAAAAATGTAATGGGCGTTTTTCAAAGGGCACCTTCGGTCTATAAATCCATTATTGCAGTACGAAATGCCATGGCCGGATTAGCGGATGTTCCGGAATTGAAATGGAAACAGGACGCCGGCAGTATTGAAGAAGACATAGAGACTCTGAGAACCGTACTGGGCTATGCGTTTATTAAGAAGGATATAGAACGTATGAAGAGTGCGGCTGCGAAACCGCTGTTTTTACGTCTTCCCTTGGCTGATCAGCTTATGTGGAACGGGTTGCAAATGATGATTAACGGAGACAGGATGCAGGGTTTGTCTTTGCTGGAAGAGTCAGCTGTCAAGTACGGCTACAGGAGAGCCGCTCTTATTATGGCTGTATATGGTTTAGAGCGTAAACAGAGTGACAATACGTCTCATTTTCTGGAGCTGTCAGATAATGGTCGAACTGATATAAAAATGGAATTGATTCGAGCTTATCATGATGCCTGTAACGGGAAGACGCTGGCAGCGAGTGAACGGCTCGAAAAATCCGATGCCTGGGAGGGACCGAGCGTAATATATGCACTGGGAAATATTTATCTGTATCTGGCAGGGGAGGCCCGTGAAAACGGTAAAATAGATCGTAGTCAGCTTTACATGGAACAGGCGTCGGGTGCTTTTAAAAAGGTTTTGAAAAAGGACAGCGGCAGGATTTCATCAGATTGCAGGATATTAGCGCAGTGTACTGAATTTGTCGCCTCGCCGGAAGAAATGAAAGAACCTCTCGCAAGGTTTTGGTCCGAGGTAAAATCGATCAGCGCTTCCCACAGAGACCCGTGGGTAACATGGAATATTATTCTTGCCCGGATGTGTAATGATGATCCTCCGGAGGCTTCTGTTTGTGAAGAAGCCCTTGATTTGCTTGAGGGTGCGGGAAATATCCCTGATTCAGCATCATTGGAATTGGCCCGTGCAGCAGCGTTAGCCTGTATAAATGCCAAAAGATCCGATCAGTCCGAAGTGTTCCTAAAATTGCTCGCCTATTTGTCAACCGGCAGCGATCATCCGCAGATCCGGCAGTTGAACCGGTTGGGGATGACCGCAATTACTCTCGGACGTTATCAGCAGGCTTCCGGAGAAGAAAGAGAGCATGTTCATAAGCATATGAACAGGGTTCTTAATAAGGATCCGTGGAATAC
The DNA here is from genome assembly GCA_021163105.1 of Syntrophobacterales bacterium. Classification (GTDB taxonomy): domain Bacteria; phylum Desulfobacterota; class Syntrophia; order Syntrophales; family UBA2210; genus UBA2210. Next base: position 16,889 of record JAGGXJ010000105.1, on the reverse strand, counting down.
AGGCATGACATTATTAAGTGTATATGCTTATCTTAAAAAGAATAACAAATCGGAAGCGCTGTCGGCATTGCGGCAGGCAAAGATGGAGGATAACTTTACCCGGCAGCTATGTGCATCATTGATATGTCTCCTTGGGGGAGATGCGCCGTCTGCTGACATTCTCACTGAAGAGGGTGTGGACATAGCAGAAGAGTCTGTGCCGGCACATCGTTTATTACAGGCTATGATGAAGTTTGCATCAAATAAACAAGATGAAGGGTATGACAAACTTCTCTCAGTAATGAATTCACAACCCGATATTTTGAATAATATTATTAATGTATACAAATTTTTGCCGTTATTATGCGCTTATTCCACGAAAAGAGGGTTTGTCCCGACTCAATTGGCGGAATGGGTACATTCCATGGCTGGTGGCCTGAAAGACGATACAAAGGCACTAATTGTATCCCGCTGTGCAGCTGCTATAGGTGAAAAAGAAACTACCTGCCGTTTATATGAGAGATTATTGGAAACCAACAAGGATTCTGAAAGCACGGTACGCCGGGAATATATTGAATATTTGTGTCACTTGGCGGTATCAAACCACAAACCGGAAAACGGCCTGGAAACAGTTGTTAATCTTCGTAAAGCGGCTGAATATGCAGCAGAGGAACAATAATGAGTAAGGGTATGCAACGACAGTTAGAAACCCTCGCACATAATCTTGAATTGTCTGTTGCGATCTTCAGGCTTTTGTCTTACTTAATCCCGGGCAGCGACTGGTCGGCAGTTAATACGGGCCGTTATGATTTTCTAGGGAAAATCATAACGCAGCGGCCGAAATTTTTAAAGGTGTTATTAAATGTAGATGATGCCTTGGTGAAGAAGGAGTGGTCAGCGGTCCTGAAGGAACAGGAGTCGAATGTGCAGTTTCTGCATGGACTTGCGGTGCTGTACCGGGAACAGGCATTAGCATCTTCCGGAGACAGCAGTGAGGGTGAGCGCTCCTGGCTGATCAGCACTGCCCTCTGGTCTCTTCTGATCAGTACTGAGGTGTTCTGGGATTATTTTTCGCTGGACAGGATTACAAACCGTGATACCGGTGAGAGGGATACATTGACCTCTGAAGATCAGGAGTTCCTCAGGGAAAGTATATTAGGCGGGATTCTTTCTTCGCACGGGTCTCTCGGAAACCGGAATTTTGTTGCCGGACAGCTCGATGAGGCACAGGTCCACTTTCATTGTTTAGACCTTTGTCGGCAGGGGGAAGAGGCACTGATTGAGAGTTTAAGAGAGCATTCTTTAACATGCAAATTGAATCCAGCCGGGAAATTGCTCTCAAAAGTAAGGACATTCGCGGATGAAACACTTGATGATGTTTGTAACGGAATAGTTAGAGAAGCAAAGAAGATATCTAGCAATCCCGAAATCATTAGAAGATTGGATGAAGGCATCCGGAAAAATTATGAGGGTGGCATCCGGTACATTGATAATTTTATAAAGCTGGATATTCCAGTAATCCGGGTCCTTCGACAGAGTTTAGAATGGTACAACCATTGGTGTTATGATCTGTATGTCACTCAACAGATTGATCGGGTAAAGCAATTAATGAAACCTGCAATAGTTATTGCGGAGCAACTGATTCCCCTGTGCACAAAGGGACAGGCCTATCGACCAGAGAACCATGCGCTTTCACAACATTATCTCTTCAGGGGTTTTACGACTGATGAACCTCAGAATGCAGTCAGTGAATACGAAGAGGCATTGGAATGGAACATAAGCAATGATAATGCGAAACAATTATTGGGAGACGCATACAAGTCAATTGTCATGAAACAGCTTGACAGGGCAGTTGAACGTGCAAAGAAAAATGATTTTTCTGGAGCATTCGAGATAATGGATGCTGTTGAAAAACAGATTGAAGATAGTGATGCATCCAGTCAGGAGCGGGTCAGGTCAACCAGGGCTTACATATGTTTTCAGTATGCAAATATGCTGGCTGATGACGGCAGATTCAGGGAGGCATTGAAGTATGCCAAACAGACTCATGAGATTATCCCGGACCATGAGGTGGTGAAAAAGCTTGTGGATGAAATGAAGGAATATGCTCCGGAGGAAGACAACTTGCGTTCTCTTAAATCTGCACGTGAAGTGCTTGATAAAGAGCGCTATGATCAAGCCATAAAATACGCTGCTGAAGTATCGACCGGGTCGAGATTTCACGGCAGTGCCTGCCGCGTTCAATCGAGTGCTTTTTTCCATCGTGGGATGAATGCTGCTAACAAGGAGCGGTTTGATGACGCTGTAAAAGATCTGGAACATGCGCTGAAGTTGAATGATGATAATGAGGACCGAAAAGTTATTTCGAAACAACTGGAGATCTTACGGCAAAACAGAATTGGTCTAGAAGTGAAAAAGGCCTTTGATAGCAATAACTGGACACGGGCTGAGCAGATATTACGAAGTGAATTGAAAAAGAACCTTTCGCAGAATTTCAAGACGGATCTGCAGAAATATCTCTCTATGGTCTTAAATGCGAAAGCGGTAGATTTAATAAACGAGACAAAAAAAATTGAAAAAGAGTTTGCCGATGCAATAAACGATATAATGAAAACCGTGAAAGAACAACCGGGGGTGCAATAAATGAGTGAAAAAAAATTACCGCCAGATTTAGTTAAAGTACCTATCGAAACGAGCGGCGGGGTCGTGGCTCGTACTGAACCTGCTGTTATTTCAATGAGCAAGTTCGAGCCTATTATCGAGTTGGTTAGTAAGTTTAATCTCAAGCCTATTCCATCGTTCTCCTGCCCTATATGTGGAGATGCTGCGGCAAAGCAGATGATTGTTCACATAATTGTGGTGTTTCTGCAGGAGGATGGTAGCTTTTCAGTCGGCAGTGTAAAGAATTTCTGGAATAAATTCGGTTTTAAAATGTGTAACCATTGTAGAAGCAAGCTGGATTATGTTGATGAGACGAAAGGACAGGCGCTTAAACTTTTGGAAGAAGCTGTATGTCTTGACAAATCCAACAGTTCTGCAAAAGAAAATCTTTCGGCATTAAAGAGACTATTATGACAAGAGGTATTATCTAATGATCAGTAATGATAAGCCAAACCCTTTTCAGGTGCTCGCCCTGCCCACAAATGCGACTAATCAGGATATAGTTGAGCGCGGACAGGAATTATGTGACCTTGCTGAATCGGACGAGCAGAGGCTGCTGTACCGTTGGGCAATTGAGCAGCTTATTACAAAGTCGATAACCAGGCTGGAGTATGAACTGTACGAGATACCGGACACAAAATATGAGAATAGCGAGTGGGAGCATTTTACCCGTTTTAATAAAAGAAACCCAGTTAAGATAGCTGCACTGGCAAAGGAAATCCCGCCCCCTTCCGTTGATGATTTCAATATGCCGGAGGTTGTCATGCTGCTTTTAGATGCGTTGTTAAAGGTACCCGGGCCGGATATAAAGACTGCCGTTGATAATTCTCCATTTAAGCCGGGTATAGGGTCACCGCCACTGGAGGTTAGAGATGTCATCTTCGGATAAGTTTCCGGATTGGGACGTTTTTACTGAACGTCCGGTGCCGGAAGATTTTGAGCTGCTGTCACCTGCATCAGAAGTCGCTTCTGATCTTCAAAAAATTTACCAAAAAATGAATGATGTTAAGAGTGAGACTGATAAGGTTCGTCGTGAGGGAATCGAGCCATTGGTACAGCAGGCCATTTTCGTATATAAGTTCGAAGTCGCACTGGAAATGTACGAAGCTGAATTGCAAAAGATCTCCCAGCCAAAATCTGATGTTTACAGACATCTAAGGGTGTTAAAAGACCAAATGATCGAGGCTCTTGCCAGCTCTGATGTAGAACTGATCTCTCCGGTAGGAGAACCATTCGAGAATGTTGTTGATTATGTTGATATGGTTCATTGGCGTTATCATGAGGACTATACATCGGAGATTGTGGTTGAAGTGCTGGAGCCGATCATTAAGTTCAGGGGGGATGTCGTGAAACTTGCTCGCCTTGTAATCGGAGCACCGCTTGGCCCGGAAGACAAGAGTAAACCGAAGGCTGGTTAAGTAATTAATTTACCTGGAAAATATGCGTAAGATAAGTATTGAAGGAGAATAATAAATGTCCAAGCAAATCGTCAGCAAAGCAGTGGGGATTGATCTGGGTACAACAAATAGTGCTGTGGCTGTAATGGACCCTACCGACTGTGAAATTATTATTCACCGGGATTCTATAGCCAAACGGGAGACCACCCCCAGTTGTGTATGGAAAGACCCCAAGTCACAGGAAATCGTTGTCGGTCACCAAGCCCTTCGCCGTATCGGAATGTCCCCTGTGCCGATCAGATCGATTAAACGCTCTATGGGGAAGCAGACCAAGGTATTATTAACCGATCAGAAAGTGACCCCCGATGAGGTATCAGCCTATATACTCGGAGAGATGAAACGGCAGATAGAAGAGGAAGTCAAGGCATTCGGCTCTGACGGGGCGACATGGATCGTTGATCGGGCTGTCATCACGGTTCCGGCATACTTCGATCAGCCGCAGATCGATGCGACGCGCAAGGCAGGAGAAAAGGCGGGGCTGAAAGTTTTAGACCTTCTGCACGAGCCGACTGCGGCTGCCTGTTATCATTGTTGGAAAACCGGAACCCAGAATGGCGTTTTCCTGGTGTATGATTTTGGAGGTGGCACCTTTGATGTCAGCGTACTGCGGAATACCGCCGGCGCTTTTGAAGTGTTGGGAATTAGCGGTAACAACCGTTTAGGCGGAGATGACATTGACACTTTACTGGCCGAGGATCTTCAGGGAAGGCTTTTACGGGAAGGGTATGCTCTGGAACTCAATCCTAAAGAGGACCCTGAGGATGCGATGCGTTTTGAGATGCTTGAGTTTCTTGCTGAGGGAGTCAAAAAAGGATTGTCGGGTGCAGGTGAATATTTACTTCGTGATACGGGCACACTGAAAGATAAAGAGGGGAATCCTGTACTCATAGAAATAATGTATGAACGTCCGGAAGTCGAAGAGCTTATAAAGCCTATAGTAGAGCGAACGATTCCATATTGTTCTGAGGCAATGGAAAAAGCAGAGAAAAAAGCCGGCATAACACTGGCTGATGTTGATGCAATCATTCTTGCCGGTGGTTCAACACATATTCCATTGGTCAGGGAAATGGTACAAGAAACCCTTTGCGCCGGCAATGATGGAGACGGCCCCCGGACCAAGTGTGAAGAACCTTTATATGATAAGGTAGATACAATTGTAACCCTGGGCGCTGCAATACGGGCTGCCGCCGTCGGCGGGCTGGCAGTATATAATCCTGAGAGGACCGTGCGGGTATCTTTCCGGGGGACGAGTGCAACGGGGGCAAGTGAGACCCATATAGGCGGTAAGGTTGAAGCAATTGGTGCCGGCCTTGATCTGTCTGGCGGGAGTATTCGTCTGACGATACCTGATGTTGGTTATCAGGATGAAGATGAGATCAGAGACGGCGGCACCTTTACTTTCAGGAAGGTGCCTTTGCAGGCATCCGCTAATAATATGCTGTCGTTTCAAGTAAGTGATCGGTCGGAAAATCTGGTCGCCACTGCAGGCCGGGAGATCAGACAGTCTGAAGATGGCCGGCGTCCAACCGGAGGGAGTACCAGTACCGCAGTGTTGTCAAAAGGGATTTCAATGGATGTGTTACGTGAAGGAAGGGAGTACCGTAAAGAGTTAATACAGGACATGGCTACATTGCCTGATAATAGAGATTTTGTTTTTTATCATCCGGGGAATACGGAATTAGTACGTTTGCCCATCTATCAGAAAAAGAGAAAGATACAGGAAATAAAGGTGCCTGTTGAATCGTCATTGCCTAAAGGTACGCCTATTGAAATGAATCTCAATATTGACGAACACAGTTTCATTACCGTAAAGGGTAAGATAGGCGATATCCCGTTTGATGCTGCTGTTGAGACGCCTCCGCCGCGCAGCATGCCGTCACAGGAAGAGATTCAAAAATTGGATAAAGCCTTCCAAGAAAGCGTAACGTATCTTCAGGCCGGCAAAAAGGGAGTGGAGAAAGCTCGTTATAAGATAGCGAAGAAAAGCTTTGATGCTGCTTATAGCCGTGGAGATACCGACCAGGCAGTGCATGATTTCGAAGAGATGGAAGAGATAGTTGCTAGTATTGCTCGGGTAGAAGGTGCTCTGCAGCCACCAAAGGAGTTCTTTGACGATCTTGTCAAAGAATGTCATGAGATCAACCACTATGCTGCGCGTGAGGCTGCGAAATCTGGCCAACCCCACGATCACAATGAAGTCTCAAAAGCAATTGAGGCGCAGAGGGTCCAGGGTGAAAAGGCCATGGCTAGCAGTGATCAGAAAAGTTATACAGATACCATTATGATGCTGGAGAATATTCGTAACCATGTTATAGCGTTAATTCAGAAGCTTAATGTTGGTAAGGAAGATAGCCGTTCGGAGGCTGAAAGAGCCACAGATCATGCGAAATATGCGGACGGTGAAGCAGATAAGCTTGAAAAATTATCAGAAGCACAGGGACGGAAAGACTTTCAGAAGGAGGTCAAGGATATTAAAAAAGAGTTGAAAAGTCTTTTGGAGGAAGCGCAAAAGAATCCGAAAGCAGTGCAGGAGAAAATAGGCAAACTCAGAGCACGAATGGAGCAGATCAAAAATGTGATTATGGGTAAACAATCAAATGATAGCAGAGAAGGCCTGGTTGAGGACCATGAGCATAAGAAGGGATTAGCATGATTATAACAAGGGCAATCGGCATAGACCTGGGAACGACCAATAGTGCAGTATCAATGCTGGAATTGAATGAACGGGATCTTTTGTTGTGCAAGGATGCGCAGTCACGAACAACGATACCATCCTGTGTCTGGCAGAACCACCGGACAGGAGAAATCGTTGTTGGACATCGTGCATATGTACGAAAAGGTACGATACCCGAGCCGATTTCATCGATCAAACGAAGTATGGGAACGCAGATGTCAGTTTCTCTGGGGGGAGAAGAGCATACTCCTGCTGAAATTTCTGCTTATATTCTTAGAGAACTTAAAAAACAGATTGATACGGAACTCGAATCACGTTCAACCGATGGTCTGAAATATGAAGTTAGCCATGCAATTATCACAGTTCCTGCTTATTTTGGACTGCCTGCCATTGAGGCAACCCGCGAAGCGGGAAAATTGTCCGGCCTGGAAGTTACGGAACTGCTTCACGAGCCGACCGCCGCAGCCATATACTACAGCTGGAAATATAACCTTGGAGACGGGGTATATATGGTTTACGATTTGGGCGGAGGAACTTTTGATGTATCTATCTTGCGCAAGACTTCAGGAGAGTTCCTGGTTCTCGGGATTTCCGGAGATAATTTTCTGGGCGGAGATGATTTTGACAGACGTTTGGCCGAGCATTTGAGAAAACTGCTCGTTATGGATGGTTATGATATGGCTCTTGATGTTACTGGAGACTCTGAAGACATCCTGCGTTTCAATCAGCTGGTAGCACTTGCAGAAAGGACCAAGAAAGAGCTTTCTACAAAAGAAGAGATTGTTTTGAGAAATCAGGGCACTATTAAGGATAAAAACGGAGTGCCGGTTATTGTTGAGGCATCTATCAGCCGGTCTGATTTTGAGAGCATGATTGAAGACATCCTCGAGAGGACAATCGAATGCAGCAAAGAAGCGCTGGCCAAAGCGCACGAGAAGGGAGGCATTAATCTGGAAGATATAGACCATATTCTCCTTGTGGGAGGATCCACCTATGTTCCATCTGTGATGGAAAAAGTCAGGCAGACTTTTTGCTTAAATAATGATAATGGTCACGAGGTGCGCACTGTCAACGTCGAACCGGTACGCGACGACCCCGAGAATGCGATAGCATTTGGAGCAGCCCTCAGAGCAGCTTCCTCCGGACTTGGCATCTGCGATGATAAAAAACTCATTCGAATGTGGTTTCGAAGCGGGGGTGCAACGAAACAAGAACAAATTACCATAAGCGGGCACATAGAGGTGTTGGTGCAAGATATGAATCTGGATAACGGGCGTATCCGGTTAATTTATTCCGATGAAACACTGGATGAAGTGCCTTTGAAGCAGGGGCTGAAATTCGCTTTTTCCAGGGTTTCTCTTACACCAGAATCTCTCAATGAATTCTGCTTCGAAGTGCTGGGCCACACCGGTGAACAGTCTGTAGCAATTAAACGATCCATAATGCAGGCATCAGATCAAAAAGAAGCTGTAGGAAATACTCTTTCCACATCCGTGTTGCCTAAACCTATTGTCCTTGAGGGAACGGATGGAGATCGTTTGGTCCGTCGTGTATTGCTTGTTGAAGGTACATCATTGCCGGCGATTGCACGATTCACCTTTGCAATAAATGATCTCAGTGGTCATATCAGATTGCCGATATATCAGGAAAACCGAATAATTAAAGAATTATGCGCTGAAGTTGGTGAGGTCGCTCCGGGGGCACCCGTAGAGATTGAAATTGCATGCGACGAACAGGTTAATATTCAGGTTAAATTTTCAATGGGGGAGCAGTCTTTCGGGGGGAAGATAGCTCCACCGCCCCCTGATACTGTACCAACGGAATACGAAATTCAACAAATTCAACAACAGTTTAATCTGGCACTGAAGTCATTAGACGAAGATGACGCTATACGCCTGAGCAATAAATATAAAACGACATATCAGGATTTAATAGAAGCAATAACAGGGGCAGATTATCCGAAAGTCATTCAGCGGACGCGGGATTTGGAGGGTCTGGTTCGTGAAGTTCGTCTGGCAGAACCTTTGCGCCCGGCGCTAACCAGTATTGAAGAAAAATATGCATCCTGCCTGACATTAATAGCAAAAGCCAAAGAATTAAAATCGGAATTCGTTTCATCATCATTAAAAGAGGATCTCGAAAAGGCAATGGAAAAGGGAAAAGATGCTTATCAGAAACGTGACAAGGAAACTTATGAAGAAACTGTTCAGGTAATTTCAACATCAATGCAATTTCTGATAAACATAACCAAGGTCAGAGATGTTGAGAACGAGAACGTCGATTCGGTAATGCGTGCTTTGGCGCTTATTGATGAGTGCCGTCAGATGCTGCAATTCTTGTTGATCAATTGCCTTTTCTTCGATGAGGAAGGTTATATGGATGATCTGAAGAAACAAATAAAAGAACTTGATGAATTGGAGGAACAGGCTAATGATGAGCCTACCCGCATAGGCAACCGCTGCCAGGTGCTGATTACAGAAGCAAGTCGTATCTATAAACAAATTGTGCCAGATGACTCACCCAACGATCTAGATGGTCTGCTCAAAATGGATTTACATAAACACTCTCCGGAAGTTAGAGCAAGAGATGATTTATTTGGTTAGCGTTGTTGAATTGCTATTTATTACACCGCTATTTTTTCAAAATAAAATACGGAAAACATTGTGAAATAGATGAATTATATCACCTAAACATGAAGGTTTTAAAGTTATGTATGGGATCTTAAATTGGGGCGCTGCCCCAAACCCCGGGGTTTATCAAGGCATAAGGGCGTCCGAATTGTAGTTTTTATTGCTGCAATTTAATTCACCATTTTTGGTATTTCACCGCTGGGATATTGCGGCAAAAAACTGGCGGTATTTTTTTAAATAAAGTGAAATTCAACACCCATGACCAAACCGGAAAACCTTTTTATAAAGAGTTCCATGAGCCACCTCCTTTTGTGTCAATAGAAAATTGTAGTAATTTTTCATTGTACAAAAAGAGGTAGCTCTTTCTACAAAAACTTGGGTTGCGGGTGTTAAGCCCGCCTTATCATAACCGCTTCCGATTTTTTTATGGGTATCCTCAACATATTGTGGTTACAGGTTTTTAAGTCTCTTTCCCATTTCAAATGGGCGACTTTCCCATCCCTTGGCGGTGAGGGGATTAAGGAGAGGGTGAGAGGGAAGTACTCACCTATCTTCCCACCTTCAGCAATGCCCCCAAGCTAATATCTTGTTCAGGGTTCCAGGGCACATTTACTTCTTGATGATTCCACATGAGACTTGAATGGCCTGTCTGGAGGTCATAGACCCAGAAAGCATCATATTCTGTTTGTGGCGTACCATCATATACCCGACGACTGTTACCAATTATTATTCCTTTCCACAGCTTCATTTGTCGATCATATAGATCTGATGATTGTAACCCGCTACTACTAAATAGATAAGGGTAGATCGGGGAATATACAACCCTTTTCCCATACACATGGCTGAACTTCGGTATTGCCTCAACCACATCTACAGGCAATATGGCCCAGTCCACACAGGGATATTTTTTCCCCACAGTAAACTGCAATTTATCATTAATCTTTCTCTTCTTGTCGAATATAGGAAAAGAATGCACGGGTGAGGGGAGCAATATATACTTTTTCTCTTTGAGATTAAGGTCCCAATCTACATAAGGTTCCTGGAAAATATCACCATCACCGTAGGTCAAATCTGAACCGGCTATGTTATCCTGCCAGGTGGTAGTGCTTATCCGAATTGTTCTCTTGAAGGCAGGCAGATAGGCAAACCCTGTATCATAGTCCTTCTCCTGGTTATAATACCTCACGGTAAACTGCCCCAACCCTTTGATCTCCAGGGGAGAAACAGCCACACTCAGCCTTTTGATTGAGATATTCTCATAGCCCGGAATTGCCCCAAGAGGGGGCACCGTTGTTCTGCAGGTACACTTTAAATACCGGTGTTCCTGTCCTACTGACTTATAAAGCTTCCCTTTGGCGTTAACAAACCATAGGTAAACCGGAAAACTGTGATACGAATCCCAAATGCGTCCGTAGGTATAGTTGCCCATTACCTCCAAACCATTAGTTGCCCAGGGAAAGGGAAGACCACCCGGCCAGATAGTACCTATCTTTTCATAGTAAACTACCCCGTTTTTATCCATGACAGCCTTGCCCCGGTTCTTTTCTGTAACCTTTCTGAAGGTTTCCGGATACAACTGCTCAAACGACAGTTGGGGGACTATCCTCAGAACCATTCCCCTTTTTACATTTACATACGTAGCAGCAGTTAAATACTCTTTAACCAGATCCACATTGTTCTTGTCGATCAGATCCCCGAATTTCACCTTTCCTCCGGTTAGATCCTCGATAGTTGGGAAACTCGCCTTCCCTTCGACTACATCCTTTATGGAAGGTATCTCCGCTCCTATCAGTACCCCCGGTAAAATGAGGGCGAAAAGAAAAGCAATTAATACTATTGCCAAATTACCAATTTTTATTATTTTTGCAGTCTTCATAATATTCTCTCCGTATCTATCTAGAATTGATAAGTTATTCTGGAAAAGACTTCATCGGCCCAGTCAATGGATCCGAAGCTGCCTGTTCTTGTCTCCGCCCCTCCCAAAACCACCCCGTAGATGTCAAAAATCAAGTGATCTCCATGTTTATACTTGAAACCAGGTACTATATAGTAGCAATCGTCCAGGTCATAGATTCCCTTGAAAGTGAGTTTTATGTTGTTATGCCACAAATCCTGGCTGAGGAGAAGCGCGATGACATTTTTAGTGCTGTCGATATTATTGGACCCACGCGTATAGGGAGCGGGGGTCGATTTGATCTTATCGTGATCCTCCACCAAGGTCTGACTGTACTGCAATTGGATCATCATGGCACTTATGGGATGAGGTAAAACAAAGGTCTTCCGGTCAAACCTGATGGCATGTTTCAGGGTTTTGTTGTGTCTGATGTGGGGCAGCCGTGAATACCTATCTTGATAAGGCTCATCGGGGGAGTAGACGCCCTCATAGGTCGCAGTGATATTTATCGGGTAAGGAAATGAATAGTTAAGGGAGACCCCGTACATATCTCTTCTCGAATACTTGTTATCGGTAGGAAATGGATTGGCCGGGGAGGGAGGACCGGGGAGCAAGGGCGCCCGGCTTTCCCAATGACCCGAGTCGGTATAAAGGGATAGATAGTTCAGGGTACCGGCGAATTGCCCCACTCTGCCCCCGATACGAAAACCGCATTCGATATCACCCCTCCGGTCCTTTTCCCGGAGTTGGAACAGCGGAGAAGTAGGGGGTTTAAGATTGAGGGGGGCACCGGGCGCCGGGTAGATTTGGGGCGAGATATCGCCCGGATTCACAAACCCCTCAAGGTAAAGGTCTTTCAGCCATGGCAATGGCACCACCCTTTGGGCTACTTCATATCTTGCCCGAATTGTCCACTGGGGCACCCTGATATTCTCAAATTCTTCCGGTTCAAACTTGAAGTGCCAACTCAAATCGAGAGGATTGACGATGTCCAGTATCCGTGCCGAGATCATTTCACCCCAAACAATCTGCTGTTTTCCCAACCGGACCCAAAGATCCCCAAGGTTTACATCGGCATATAGTTCCGACATCTCGACGTTGACTTCATCATCGTTAGTGGCCCTCAAGTAGGTGCCGTACCTCGGTGTGCTCTGAGGAAAAGCATCGTAGTCGAGGAGATCATCATCCAGCGCCTCCGTCTGATCGGAGATCACCCTCACCTTTGAATAGAGTTTGAAGATATCATTGGGCTTGTAAGTCCACTCCGTGCGGAAAACGGTTCGGGAGAGATCTACCGTATTTTTATCCGCCTGACCCAGAAGAGTATTGTTAGGATTCTTTTTCCCCGCAGCATGGATCGCCAGTTCGTGCCTCAGAAGACCAGTTACCGAAAGCGTGTCGGTAAGCTGAACCCCAGCAGCGCTCGCCTCCGTTACACTCAGAAACACAATGGAAAAAACCAACAGCCACTTTTTTGTCAACCAGAAATCAGCTTTCATCACAACGACCCTCCTTTTCTTTTTTAATAATTAAGGAAAAAACCAACGGCCACTTTCTTGTCAAACTAATAAACTTTCATTGCAACCATCCTTGCACCTCCCTTCTTTTTCATATGAAACTGCTCTTGCCCCCCTCCCTCCCCTTCGATGGGGGAGGGAGTAGTACCTTATTCCCTATTTTTCTGTTATAAAAAACAAGAAAACCTTTGCGTGAGGCCATTTGGGTTATGGGCGTTGAGTCCGCCTTAGATATTAAACAAGCAATTTTGCCCTTCCCAAAAATTTGGGCTTGAAAACATACAGTAACGCTGGAATAAGAACCAATGCTCCAACCATGTTTATAAACATTATGATGGACAAAAGAAGCCCCATCTCTGCCTGAAACTTCATACTGGACAAGAAGTACCAAATGAGTACTGCGATCACCATCGTGGTAGCCGTGAAAAAGATCGCTTTGCCGCTAGTCTTCATTGCCTGACTTGCAACGGCCAAAGAATATTCACCGCCGGCGGCTTGAAATTCCTCACATAAGCGGGAGAGTAAATATATCCCATAATCGATTCCTACCCCCACGCCCACTGATACAATAGGCAGGGTATTTATATTAAGACCGATATCGAGTCCGCGCATGACACTCAATGTAACAATATTGGCGAAATTCAGGGGAACCATGAGGATCAGTGCTGCTACAAATGATTGGTAGGCCAAAGAACATAATATGAAAACCATACCCAGCACCAAAATCATGTTTAATAACTGGGAATCTACTACTGCCTCGTTTGTAGCAGCAATCATTCCCAAGGTGCCTGAGGCCAGTCGGAAAGTGCACTTTTCCTTAGCCAGCATCTCCTTATTTTCCTCAACAAACTTCTTAACTCTTGCAATAGACTCTCTTAGTGTCTTTCCCATATGGTTCTTATACCAGATGACTACATTAGCGACATCTTTGTTCCGGGAAAAATAGAGATCAAAATCTCCTGGTGCAGAGTTAGATTCCAATCGATAAAAGATCTGAACAGATTGCTTTTTTTCCAGGGGGATCGTTTCCCATTTAGGATGCCCCCCATAGATGATCCTATAAACTGATGGCAAGAGGTCGTAAACAGACTGGGTGCGAGCCGTTAACGAACTTTTTTCCATGTACCTCTGGAATGAATTCAATATCCTCAAAAACCCGGGGCTCTCCACCGAAGTCGGCCCGTCCCCTTCAACAAACACATACAACTCGTCGGTGCCAGGAAAGTTTTTATTCATGGCATCAACGGCTATATTGTAGTTAGAATCCTCCCAGAAAAGGGGGCTGCCCGGGTGAATATCGCCAATCTCTACTTTGGTGGCCTGCACACCGGTAAAAACAATAAGAATGATCCCTAAAACCAAGGCAACAACTGCTGACCTTCCAAAGCCCACCATGGCTATTATGCCTAATAACTTCGAGATCCAACCCCTTTCGGTATCAACGATCTCCGGGATATTTGCGGGGGGAGCGAAAAACGATAGAGCGAGAGGAGCAAATATTATCGTAGTAAAGATGATGGAAAACGCCCAGAAACTACACACATAAGCCAGCTTATGGATTAGGGGAATCGGAGCAACCGCTATAAAGAGAATTCCCGCGGCATCTGTCACTATCCCCAAAATTCCGGGAGATAGAATTGATGCCAAAGCCCCAATGCATGCCTCTTTGACGTCTTTGCATTCTTGGTAACATTCGAAATACCGCTCGGTTAGCTGAACGGTGTGGCTTAAAGCCCGAGCGGTGATTAGGAGGGGGATTACCAGAATCAAAGGGTCAAGACCCCAACCAATCATACCGCAGAAACCCAACCCCCATATTGCTGCCATTGAAGTGGATATAATGGGCACCAAAACCCCTACCAGGTTTCTAAAGTATAAATAAAGAAGACCGAAGAGCAATAAAATGGTGAATCCAAATATCCACCACATCTCCCCCTGGTAATGGTTTACCCAACCCATCAAGATGGGCTCGCCTGCCATAAAAATAGTATGGTTTTTATCCGATTCCTTCTCAACGAGCCTGCTCACTTTTTTGAAAGTGGCCTTACAGTCTATCAAGTGCTCAATCAATGCGGCACTGAAAAACACCGATTTCTCATCCTTAGACACCCACACGCCAAAGATGCCAGGAGTTGTTCGGATCGCCTCTTTGAGTTCTTTTATGTAAGACGGTGAAAACGGCCCATGTTTCATGAGCTTATCCGCAATAACAGCATCCCCCACTATTTTGATATTTTTCAGTTTACGGGAGGCTATGGAGTATATCTGGTTATGATTTACCCCGGGAATAGCATCGAGCCCATTTGTAATTCGGGTGATCTTTTCCAATGTCTCCTTATTGTATATGTTCCCTTCCTTTACCTGAAGCATTAAAAAAACCTTAAAGCTCCCCCCCGTTAGCCCCTTGTATTTTTCATGGGTTTTCATAAACGCATGATTGGTGGGGAGAAGATCGGAAGGTACAGTCTTTACAACTAACATCCTTGCCTCAAAGGCAAAAAAAATCGTTATCAGTAAAACTATCCCCCCCACAATGTATCTATGATTTACCACCCAGGATGCTATCTTTCTTGTCATAATAGACTCCTATCTTTCTGGAAGAAACCCAGCCTTTATAATTACACCTTTTCCAATTGCAATAATCTTTGCCGATCGAGCATTAGTTATAATCCATGCGTCCGCTAACCAGGGAAAAGGCAGCCGCAGATTTGGGGCAACTCCTGTTAACCATGTTGCCCCTCCGTCATTGGTCTTAATCATTACTCCGTGGTCTCCAACGATTACCCCGTAATCACCACGCATAAAAATCTTATAAAGATCTTCCCCCGTTTTAACAGAACCATTTTTCCAGGTTCGCCCCCCATCATCGGTTTTGAGAAAAAAGCCATTCTGGCCCACAGCCCATCCTTCTCTCCTGTTTTTGAAAAAAACCGAGAAAAGGGAAGGCAAAGAACCGATTTGTGATACGCCCCATCGCTTTCCTCCATCCGAGGTATAAAGAATCGTCCCACAATCACCTACAATCCATCCGGATGACTCATCTGAAAAGAAGATATCATAGAGGTTTATGGAGATTACCCCTTTCTCTATCAAGTTTCCCGGCAAAAGTTTCATCCAATCTAAAGAAACGAATTCCCATGACGATCCACCATTGTCGGTCTTTAAAACCGTTCCGTCCGCTCCAACAGTGAAGCCCTTATCTCTGTTAAGGAAAAACACCCGCATGAGCGCTACTCTGACGCCAGAGGCCTGCTTATCCCAACTTTTCCCGCCGTCGTCTGAATGTAATATCAATCCTCCATCTCCCACTATCCAGCCTGCATCTCCGACAAAGAAGATATCTTTAAATGGCCTTTCTCCTGAGATGGCCATCCGCTGCCAGTTCTCGCCCCCATCCGTCGTCATTGCCGCAATACCCATATCACCCACTATCCAACCTCTTCTGTCATCGACAAAATGGATCCCATAGGCCTTATCCCTTGAACCAAATCGAAAGTTGCCATGATCTGAAGCAACACAGACAGAAACAACACCAATTCCCGCTCCAGAAACAAACAAAATCCCCACCAGAAAGTATAACAATAAAACCATTCCCCTCCATCTGCTCCGCTCACAAGAAAATTTTCGCTGGATTTTTCTCTCTCTCATCCTCATCCTCCTTATAAAGGTGACTCCTCATAGGTAATAATTCTATGAGGTCTGCTTATTACAGATGAAACATGAAAGTCAAGAGATAAATAACTGTTTTATAAAAGAATTAATCCTTATATTAACGGGAAGTTGCCAGACGGATAGGGGTACTGTTCGTTTTATGATGGCATGTGGTTGGAGTAAAAAAAGAAGCCTGGCTATCGGCTTCCTTTTCTGAGGGAGAATATATGTTCCTTTGATAACCTGAAAGTCGTATAAAGCGCGCACTTTAAACCTTATAGATTCAGCTATATTACTGAAAAGTAAGGCTTTTTCTTGTCTCTTCAGTGGTGTACGCATTAGCTTAATGCGTGCACATATCAAAAACAACAAAAAGCTAAATTTTTCAAAGTGTTATATAACTATTAAAAAGTTATAGTGTACGCG
>JAGGXJ010000071.1 GCA_021163105.1 Syntrophobacterales bacterium | reverse complement strand
TTGCCGCTCCTTTCTCGAAGTTGCGGGAACAACTCGATTGTAGGAGTAGCACAGTGAGCACTCTTCAGGCAAAGCCGTCAGACTCTGACCACGCCCATAGGACGTGGATTTTTAGAACGAATTAAACCAGAAAACCTGAGTGGCCGCCCAGCAGGTGTGGACAATGTGACCCTGATGGCGGGCAGCAAAGCACCAATGCCCGGAATCCAGCCGTTGCTGAATATCCAATCTGTCAGCATCCGGGCGGAATTCGCAATACTCACCAACATCAGATCTTTCCATCAATTTTATCGTTACAGGAGTCCTGGAGGTCATCGGATATATTGGTTCGTCCAGGATTCGTTCAACAACTACCACGCGGCGATAAACAGTTTCTCCCAACAGCTTGAACCATAGGCTTTTCAGGCCCTCCTCCCTCAAAACTTCAACCGTTCTCAGCAGAGCGCTTTTTACCGTCCACTTGTTTCTATTATGTTTGCCCGGCATAGCGCCAGCCTGTGTATCACCTGGTTTTATTCTGATCAAAGAAACTCTCCCGCATCTTAATGTCAATTCAGTGAGACCTTTGCACAAATGCCGTAATTTGTCATTTCAACAGCAGGGAGAAATCTTAACAAACTTGAATCATTAAGATTTCTCGTCGTTAACACTCCTCGAAATGACATTATGCAAAGCTCTCTCAGTTACATATAAGGCAACGTCGCCTCGTTTCAATATTCAACATAAATTACCTTTTTCAGGTACGAGAAACACGATAAATTTAGTCGATTCTAATCAAGAGCCAAAAATTTCAGCATTTCAAAATTTTAAAATCGTCTGCGTCCGCCGGTGTTTTCATTGACTCGTATATCGAAATGATTTCAGGTTCAGACCCAGGTCTATGTCATCTTTCAGGCGTACCAGAGACTGTGATAAACGTGCTTCCCCGGCATGTTTGCGCAGCATTTCGCCCATCTTGCCTTTGATAGTATAGGCAACCGACAGTATGGTATCCAGGTTTTCCAATTCGTTCAACAGCTTGGCGGCTGTTTTTGGACCTACGGTAGGGACGCCGGTTATGTTGTTGGTAGCGTACCCAGCCAGCGCGAAGAGATCCACCAGCTGGTCGGGATGTACACTCAGTTTTTCCTTTACGTAGGTTTGATTCATATCCAGTCTCTGAAAATGATCGCGCACCACTACCAGATCTGAAACAAGTTGCAGGAACATTTTGTCTGTTGAAAGTATGACGATATTTCCGTTTCGCGATGCTACTTTTCCGGCCAGTGTGGCTATAATGTCATCCGCCTCCAGTGTAGAGAAACACACGGAGCGAACACCGATTTCCGAAAACGCATCCTTGAACCGGTTCATCTGCGAATTCAAATCTTCAGGCATGGGTGAGCGTCCGGCCTTGTATTCGGGATACAGACTATGGCGCCAGCCCGGTTCATGCCCGTCAAAGACGCAAATCGCGTGGGTGGGTTGGCATTCACGCAGGGCGCGCTGGAGGGAGTGGACGCTTGTTTTTAAGGCATCATCTACGCGGCCCGGTCCATCATCTCCCGGTTGCGCGGCATACACACGGCGGATAAGGTTGAGGGCGTCTATCAGCAGAAGTTTAATTTTCATCTAACCGGGTTCTTAATCTGTGGGTGATCTGTTCAGGCTATCGGCGAATGACCGGTACCGCCGGGCTTCTCTCTCGTTTCCAGTGGCGGTGTAAATCTGTTCCACCTTTCTAAAGTGATTTTCCCTGCCCGCCGGGTCTTCCTCGATCAGTGAGAGATATATCTCCAGTATCTTCGCTGAATAATCTCCTAATTCTGTGGAGATATCCGCGTATTTTTGTTTGATAAAAGGGGCAACCCTCGCGCCGCAGCCGGTGTATTTTTCCATTATCTCGCTGTACAGTTCAAGGGCCTCTTCCTTTTTCCCGAGTGCTTCATATATTGCCGCCAGTGACAGGGTTGTGTGCTCATCCCAGCCATGAGACTGCAGGAGTTTCAAGTAAAAGGCCTCCGCATCCTGATATCTTCCGGATCGATACAGCGATTCGCCTTTGAGATGCAGAATGGGCTCTGACTCCGCCAGATCTTCTGGGATGGAGGAGAGCAGGTCATCGGCTTCATTAAACTTTTTCATTGCCCACAGGGTTTCGCATAAGACCTGATATCCATGTATGGAACGGGGCTGATTTTTGATGAAGCGATTCAGAAGCAGGAGGGCGTCTTCGTATCTTTCCAGATTCAGGTATACAGTGGCCAGCTCAAGGGGGATCAGGCTATCCGGCGAATTCTCTTCCAGCGCCCGCGATAACTTTGTTACTGCCAGATCATAGTTACCCTGATTCATGGCCACATATCCTGTTTTGAATGTATCTCCATAACTTTTATAAGTATCCCGTACCTCGTCCGGAAGCGCGCCGCACAGGGCTGTAAAATACTCGTCCTCCCGTGTATGCCATCCCGGGTTCTCATCATCATTCTCCGGGGCGTGAAACCAGGGTGTCTCCATATCATTTCCCGGGATATTATTTTGAATCTTGTCAAGCAGTTGTTCGAGTCCGGTAGCAAGATTCGTATTTTCTGTCAGTTCCAGCGCGAGGTGGAACAGTTCTGCCGCGCCTTCATAATCTCCGGACTCTCTAAGCAATTTCCCGTTTTTTTTGTGCTGCAGTGCCAGCGCCTCACTGCTTCTGATCATTTTCTCCCTGAGGCGATTTTCAAGATTCGTATCTTCCGAACCTCTCTTGTTCATCCTGGTCAGAGCGGTTTCATACTCCAGCCTGGCTGCTCCGTATTCCATGGTCTCGAAGAAACCGTCCCCCCTCCGTTCATATTCTTCAGGGTCTTTCCCTGAAAATATCTTCAAAAATCCCAATTAGTTACCTCCCCCAAGGCCCTGCTTTTCTCCCCTGATTACGATAAAAGAACCTTCACCGTATCCCTCTTTTACCGCTTCCGTATTGTCTATGTCTTTCAGATCACGGAAAATTGTCTGGGTAAAGGCAAAATTTCCGAACCCTGCATCTGTCATGAGGGAAACAACCTCGTCCGTTGAATAAAAAGACGCTTCCCTGTAAAACTTGTTTCCGGCTTTATACTTTTCGTATTTTTTCCCAAGAGGGCTGATTCGGTCAACAAGACCGATCACAAGCGAACCTCTCGGCTTCAGTATCCTGTATGCCTCACGCAGGGCGGTCTTTGCATCTTTCAGGAAACAGATTGCCGTGACCATCAGCGCGAAATCAAACCGGCTGTCGTCAAATGGAAGATCTTCGGCAACACCTTCATGAACCTTTATGCCTTGTTTAACGGCAATCTCGGCCATTTTCAGGGACGGGTCAATTCCAAGCCTGATGCCGAGTGGAACAGCGAATCTTCCGGAGCCTACACCTATCTCGATGCTCTCTCCCTCTGTCGGCAGCAATTTTTTCACAGCCCGTAACTCGGCCTCATATACAAACCGGTTTTCCTCAAACCACTCCTCGTATTCATCTGTATTTGTTTCAAATGGTCCTTTTTTTGTCATTTGCTTTGTGTTGTATCGTTCCATAAACTACTCCAATCCTTGAACCTTGAACCTTCTATTATATGTCGATTATCAATCCCGCGCCTCCCTCAATGTATGTATCGGGATATAATGATTTTATTTTCGCCTTGAACTGGGTGCAATGGGTGGCACATACTATATCTATTCCCTTGAGCAGATCGAATTCACTGAATCCATGGAAACCCCCTATAAGAGCACGGATTCTTCCATGCATGGAAGCCGCTTCCAGTATATTCTTTACGCCAGGATGAGAACAACCGGCTATCACAACCTGTCCTCTATCCGTGTTGATAACAAGTGACTGCTCAATCTCGTCGCCGTAGGGCACTTGTTCAAAGCCCTGAAGTTCTCCAGTGGAGAAGATTCCTTCGCAGATTTCCATGGGTTTTTTCACCACTATAACCTCCCTGGCTGAGTCGGGTGGTATGCTGTACGATGAGGGGATGTATAGGCTGACCTTGCTGTTTTTTCTGAGGAAATCTGACAGCCCCCCTGTATGGTCATGGTGGGCATGGGAAATCACAATTAGCTCAATAGATTCCGGATTGATGTTCAGTCCTTTCATGTTGTCAAGAAGGATAGCCCCGTTCGCTCCCGTATCGAAGAGTACCGTTCTGCCGTGTGCCTCCACAAGACAGGCAAATCCCCAGTCAGGGGTAAGATCCTTTCTTGATGTCTCATTGTCGTAGACAATTGTAATTTTCATGTATCTTCTCCTAGAAGTTTTGCACAAATACCGTTATTTGTCATTTCAATCAAAGGGAGAAATCTTGTTTTCAGCATGTTGCAATCATTAAGATTTCTCGTCGTTAACGCTCCTCGAGATGATAAAATGCAAAGGCCTTCTCTTTCTTAATGTGCAGAATATGGCAAGCGTTTCTGTGAGTTCGGGGGTTACGATAACACTTGGTTTGCGGAATCTCCAACGTTTTTTCTACGTATAATCTTTTTATCTTCGGTGGTCAATGTGGAAACTAATTTGTGGGCAGGGTTAAAACGTGTGAATGGCGGTTGACTTGAAAGAAACAAATACGCGGTTTCCCTCCGCGAGATGGAGATCAAGCAGGGCGCCCTTTGTAATCAGAGACTTGAATGTGATATTTTCCACAGTAATACCTGCTTCGTAGTATAATCCGTGATCGGATATTACGGCTATATTTCCCGCGAAAGAGTTTCTCATACTTGAGGTTAATTCCCCCTGGCTGAGGACAATATCTTCAGGCCTGATGGCTATGTATCTATGGCCGTTCACAGGTTTTGCACCCAACTCGATTTCCAAATCTCCCGCAAGCGCTTTTGTCCCGTGAAACTTCGCGGCGAAGAGATTTTTCATTCCGACAAAATCAGCTACAAAGCTGGAATCCGGCCGTTTGAATATATCTTCCATGCTTCCTGTCTGTATGATCTTTCCATTGTTCATTACCGCTGCCCGGTCTGACAGCGAAAGCGCCTCAGCGAAATCATGTGTAACCATGAGAAAAGTGACATTGGAATCCCTGTGCAGTTTCTTAAGCCCCGCTCTGATCTCCTCTCTGAAACCGGGGTCCAGAGCCGAAAGGGGCTCGTCAAGGAGTAGAATTTCCGGGTTCACCATCAGTGCCCTTGCCATGGCGACTCGTTGCAGTTCCCCGCCGCTCAGGTTGAGCGGAACGCGATTCAGAATATAAGAAAGATTCAGATTTTCCACCAGGCGGTCGAATGTTTTATCGGACAGGTCTTTGTCGATCCTGTGGAAATGCAATCCATAGATTATGTTTTCGCGGACGGTCAGATGAGGGAAGAGTGAATAGTCCTGATATACTATGCTTACCCCGCGTTTCTCAGGGACAAGTTTTGTAACATTTTTCTCGCCGATGTGAATATTTCCGCTCTTTACCGGAATAAGGCCGGCTATTGCTTCGAGAAGGACGGTTTTCCCGGCGCCTGTCGGTCCCATAAGGATGAAGAACTCGTTTGTTCCTATATCCAGGTTGATGTCGAACAGGTTGAACTCTTTGAGGTGGATGTTCAGATCTCTTATTCTTATCATGCTTTTTTCCTGTCGTGAAGAGTGAGTATTCTCAGAATCAGAAAAAGTGTCAGGCAGATAAACACCAGCCATACCGCCACGGGCTGAGAGTATTTAAGACCGTATGCCTCGAATCGCTCGTATATCATTACCGGGGCGATCATTGGGTGGTATGCGA
>JAGGXJ010000089.1 GCA_021163105.1 Syntrophobacterales bacterium | reverse complement strand
TCAGGATAATCCAGCCTTATGAGAAGCTGTTTCCCGGTCTGCGCGTGATTTTCATGGGTCTCTATGCTCCTTGTTTTAGTTATATCGTGCAGCAATGCGGCTGCCTGGACAAGATCCGGATTAAGATCTGCTTCAAGGGAATCCGCGAGGAACATGGCTATGCGACAGACCTGAAGGGAATGGAGCACGATATGATTCATCATCTTCATATCATACATGATATGATAGCATTCCTGCCGTGTTGGTATCCGCATATGCACCCATCCTTTGCGGGAGTTTTTCAGATTTGCATTCGGAGGTGGCGTTTCCACGCAATTAATGCCCGTCTCTCTAAGCTTCACTTCCAGATGGCACTTTCTAACAGATAGATGGAAAAAATGCGAGATTGTTTTTTGCTTGAGGAACAGGATATTGAAAGATGTATTGAAAAAAAACCGGGAAGGTTTTTACCTTCCCGGGGAGGGGTACTTGCAGGTCAGATTCGGATTGTGACCTGACCTGCCTTACAGGGTTTAAGCTCGAATCGGAGGAGGTTTGATTCGGTCTCGTTGTCTATAGTAAATAGCAATTTGCGTGCCAGAGGACAAGAAATAGCCCTAACTACCCGAAATGTATCTAAATTTATTGCAGGAATCCCTCTGACCAATATAAAACCTGCTTTGAATAGAGGAATAAAATGTCGAAATAAACCGAATTTCAGGTGAAAATGACGTAAAAACGGCAGGTTCGAGTACATGCAGTTTTTTAGTAGAAATCGACATAATTGTCGAAACAGGATATTTGGTGATCATTTTTAGATTTGTTTTGACCTGCCATCTTATTGTGATAATAATAACTGTTCACAGTTTGTCCCGACTTGTCGGGATTCACGGTTAACCGTGAACTGACAATCCCGATGTAATCGGGGTTACATGCTGTCTAATTATTTGTATCTCGGAGGCCTGGTTATATCATGGAATATCTGCTTATTTTTGTTATCGGTGTTGTTTCCGGGATTGCTATTGCTGTCTTGGCCAACTGGATGAGGAAAGGAGACGCGGAGAAAATCGCGCGTGAGGCGCTTGAACAGGCTGAATCCAGGAGAATCAAAGATGTTGATTCATTGCTGGACAGGGTCAGGGAATCCTTCGGCACGCTCTCACTGAACGCCTTGTCGAAGAATACGGAAGATTTTCTGAAGCTTGCCAATGAAACACTCTCTAAACAAACTCAGGCCGGCGAAAAAGATCTTGATGGGAAAAAGGAACTTATTGACCAGACACTTGCAGTTATGAAAGAGGATCTGTTGAAGGTAAGAGGGCTTGTCACTGAACTGGAAAAGGACAGGGAGAAGAAATTCGGACAATTATCCAGCCAGCTGGAATCAACTGCTACACAGACTATGAAACTCCAGGAAACCGCAACTCAACTGCAGATAGCGCTGTCGAACACAAAAGCGCGGGGACAGTGGGGTGAGAGAATGGCCGAAGATGTGCTGAGAATGGCCGGATTTATAGAAGGCATCAATTATCAGAAGCAGAAAGTTCTGGAAACTGTGGGAAAACGCCCCGACTATACGTTTCTGCTGCCCCATGATCTCAAGGTTAATATGGATGTAAAGTTTCCAATGGATAACTACCTGCGATATATTGAAGCTGAAGTGGATTCGGAGAGAGATTCATATAAGAATCAGTTTCTTAAGGATGTCAGAAGCCGGGTAGGGGAGGTACTGACAAGAGACTACATAAATCCTGAGGAAAATACTGTAGACTACGTGATTGTTTTTATCCCGAATGAACAAATATATGCCTTCATGAATGAAAATGATAGATCCCTTATGGACGATGCGCTAAGAGACAAGGTTATACTCTGTTCACCAATCACCCTCTATGCCATTCTGGCTATAATCAGACAGGCTGTGGATAACTTTAACCTGGAAAAGACGGCGTCAGAGATCATGTCGCTACTCGGGGGATTCAATAAACAATGGGATGCCTTTGTAAACTCATTTGACAAGATGGGGAGAAAAATCGAAGAAGCACAGAATGAGTTTAACAACCTGACTTCGACTCGCCGCAACCAGCTTGAGCGCTCTCTTCGGAAGATTGAGGATCTGAGAAAGCAGAAAGATATTCCTGTAGCCCTGCCGGATACCGGCGAAAAGGCAAGAGGGCAGGAAAAGAGAAAAGGAAAGAACGAAGATATCTAAGGCATATGTGCCGTCAGAGCTCATACTTAGGGTTGTCTTTCTTCCTTTCACTCAACCCCTTGAATCTTTGTACCTTTCTTTGTAGTTTTTTAGCATTTCACTCGACCCCTCGAATCCTTGACCCCTTAAGCCCTCTGGCATTAGCAGATAATGCACTTGTTTTGCCTTAATCAACTACAACTAATCAGGAGATGATCCTGATTTACAGAATTACATTCAATATTCCCCCGACTGCCAGAGCCGACGTGAGCATTATGGCGGTTGACTTCATGAAGTCTTTCAGCCCCAGTTCTTTAAACAGGACAACAACGGTGGCAATGCAGGGAAAAAACATTGTCAGGACAACGCTGCCTACAACCATCTGTTTAGCCGTCATTGGAGATAATGCCAGCATTCCGAGAGCAGCGTCTTTGCGGAGTGCTCCTATAATAATTGCCGTCACTGATTCTTCAGGAAGGCCCAGCACGCCCTTTATTACAGGAGCCGTAAAACCGGCTATATAGTCGAATATCCCAAAGACAAAAAGTATGTTTATAACCAGCACGGCCGCTAATATTATTGGAACGGCCTCTATGAGAAAGCCGCGTGTTCTTCCCCAGAGCTTCTGTATAATCGTGCCCCATGGAGGGAAGCGATATGGAGGAATTTCGATAAGGAGTTCCGGGCTGAATCCCCTTAGTAAACGATTCAGAATCATACCCAGGATTATCCATACCAGAAACAGTGTCGTATAGACGATAACCACGTATTGTCCACCGTACTTTCCCACCAGTCCGAAAATCATTGCTTGGGCGGAAGCGCATGGTATTGCTATACATACCAGCGTTGCCGCTATAAAGCGTTCCCTTTTGCTCTCAAGCACGCGAGTTGCCATTACAGCTGGTACGTTGCATCCCAATCCCAGCAGAGTAGGTATGATTGCGAAACCGTGCAGCCCGATTTTATGCATTGTGGTGTCCATGAGTACAGCCAGGCGCGGAAGATACCCGATGTCTTCAAGAATTCCCAGAATAAGATAAAATGATATGATATATGGAAGCACCATGGCAAAAGGCACATAGAGTCCGCTACTCAGAAGACCGAAGGATTCGATAAAGTGGATTTCCCCGTCAAACAGTTTGCCCACTATAACATCATGCAGCAAACCGCCGTTTCCCATAAATGCGCTCAACTTCATCAATACCGGCAACCACAGGAAATTAAATATCGGATCAAACAGATAGCTTATCAATGATTCGCCTATGAAGCGTATTACCATAAATGAGCTTGCCAGTACCGCTGCGGCTATGGCTATTCCTGTCCTCGGTTTTACGGTTGCATCTTCCAGGCGTTCAAACCATCTGTGATGCCTGTGTGATATTTGTTGTACCTGATCTATTATATTACCTACAAGAGCCCAGCGTTCATCCCGGTTTCTTGTCGGAGAAGGGGGAGGTACGGCTTTGGGAATATTTGTTACAAGTTCCTTTATCCCCTGGCCGGTCAGACCGGATGTGGGAATAACAGGTATTCCCAGAATCCTTATCAACTTTTCGAGATTAATGCTTACCCCCCGGTGTTTTGTGTCATCCCACATATTGAGTGCAAGCATCATCGGAATCTTCATTTCTATCAATTGCAGTGTCAGGTAAAGATTCCTTTCAAGGTTTGTCGCGTCAACGACATTTATTACAATATCGCCTGTCTTGAGCATTTCAGAGGCAATTTCCTCCGCTTCACACGTTGGTTCAAGGGTATAGGTACCGGGAACATCAATAATCTCAACCTGTCTGCCGTCTATCTTCATGAACCCGCTTGTATAGCTGACAGTAGTCCCCGGATAATTGGAAGAGACTACACGTACCCCTGTGAGCCGGGAAAAAATGACACTCTTGCCGACATTCGGATTGCCCATGAGTAGAATCTTCATCATGTCCGTTTATCCACCTCGATAAATATCTTGCTGGCCATACCGAAACCTATAGCCACTTTTGTCCTGTTTACCCGGATAGTAGCAGGCCCGCGCATAAGCATCGAATCTATTTTCTTTATCTTTTTTCCGGGTATGATTCCCAAAGCGTTAAGGCGGTCAATCAACCCCTGTCCACCCCTTATTTCAGACACAGTCCCGCTTTCTCCCGGATCCAGATCATTCAGAGCTTTAACCACAGATATATGTCTTCCTTCCTTGAAACAATCAGGGGACAGAACCACTCAAGCACAGCAACTTAAAGCAGCCTGTCCCCTTTTTTCTTTTTCCAACAGCACCAATATTCAAAGCTTTATACTGTGTTGCGTTGCTCGTCAAGGAAAAAAATACTTTGATTCTTTTTAAAATTGAATAATTTCTGTTCATCTGACATACGAAAGGCCGACTGTTTATAAAAAGCTTTTGCAACTTGCCTTTTCAGTGGTCCTATTATAGAAGCAACATGTTGCCGGGCAGTGGCCTTGCAAAGCTTATGCACCCATTTTGCCTGCGGGAGGAAAACGAAAAAGCAATAATGAAATACGAAGGAATGGTAATAAGACCTCCGAGCGAGGCAGGAAGCCTCCTGTTGCAGGTGACCGTTGGATGCTCACATAACAAGTGTACGTTCTGTCCGACCTATAAGGGAGAAAAGTTCAGGATCAAGTCTTTTGATGAGATTGAGGAGGATATACTGGAGGCATCCGGATATGGTTATATCGAAAGGGTTTTTCTCTGTGATGGTGATGTGCTGATTATGCCCATGAAAAAGCTGGTGCCTGTTCTTGAATCCATTAACAGAAATATAAAGGGTGTAAAAAGGATCGGGCTCTACGCGAACACAAAGAGCATTCTGCGAAAGACACCCGAAGAACTTCTGGAATTAAGAAATCTGGGTGTAAAAATAGTTTATCTGGGTGTGGAAACGGGGAATGACAAGATCCTCGAAAAGATACAAAAAGGGGCAACTGCCCGCCAGATGGTGGAAGCGGGACGAAAAATCAAAGAGGCTGGTATAATACTTTCAGTTACAGTCCTTCTGGGAATCGGGGGAAAAGCAAAGAGCATGGAGCATGCCCTGGATACGGCCAGGGTGCTGACGGAAATGGATCCGGATTATGTGGGAGCCCTCACAGTTATGGTGGTTCCGGGTACTGTTTTACATGAGGAACAGATGTCGGGAAGATTCGAACTGCCTGACAAATTTGGATTTCTTGAAGAACTGGGAATTATGGTGGCAAATTCCGATTTTACAAATTGTTTCTTTACCTCCAACCACGCCTCAAATTACCTGCCGATACGCGCCAGAATGCCTCAGGAAAAGGAAAAAACAGCAGGGTTGATACAACACGTCATTAAATCTTCAAACAGGAAGATGCTCAGACCTGAATATTCGAGAGGATTGTAAGAACGCGTTTTTTGTTATTTCGAAATATCAAGCTAATGGGGGAATAAAACATTTTTCCGGGAAAAATCAAAAAGTGGATCGGTACATTCTTATCAAGTGTGGTCAGAAGAAAAAGCCTGGCTTCACTGGAGGGGAAGATACAATCAATTATTGACGCGGGTGAGGAAGACGGGCTCATCGACAGGCAGTCTGGAGAAATGATTCAGAGTATTTTTGAATTCCGTGAGACTGTAGCCCGGGAAGTGATGATACCCAGAACAGAAATTGTTGCCGTAAGCGATAATTCTACAATAGATGATATTCTTACTCTTACCCTGAAGCATGGACATACCAGAATGCCGTTCTACATTGAAAATATTGATAATATTGTAGGGATATTGAATGTAAAAGATTTATTGAGATTCTGGTCAAAACCATTTCAGGAGGAAGATATCATCTCTATTCTGAGAAAGACATATTATATCCCGGAAACCAAGAATATTCATCTTCTTCTGCACGAACTTAAAGAAAAAAAATCACATATGGCCATAGTTATTGATGAATATGGTGGAACCTCTGGTCTTGTAACATTAGAAGACCTGATAGAAGAGATAGTCGGTGAGATTAAGGACGAACACGACATCGAGGAAAATCCCTTCACAAAACTTCACGATGGCGATATTCTTGTGGACAGCAGAGTCGAAATAGAGGATTTTGAAGAGTATTTCGGGCTAAAAGTTCCCGAAGGACAGTTTGAAACACTGGGAGGATTTATATTCTATCTTATCAAAAAGATTCCCGTTGTTGGAGAAACCGTTACATATAAAAACCTGAAAATCACGATAGAAGCAGCCGATGAAAGAAGTATAAAGAAAGTAAGGATAAGGGGAACCGGAGAAACGATTTTACCGGTTGGCAACAAAAAAGAAAAGACGCTCGAAAATGATGAATAGGAAAACCCTGTCACTCTCTTTGCTCTCCGGGTTGCTTATTTTCCTGTCTTTCCCTAAAGCGGATATAGGTTTCCTCGCCTGGGTAGCTCTTGTGCCGCTGTTTTATGTCTTAAGAGATACAGACATTCCGGGTGCATTCCGGACAGGATTTATTACCGGGCTGGTATACAGCACAGGTCTGATATACTGGGTTGTATTTGTTGTTGTACATTATGGCTATCTTCCTTTTTATGCCGGCGTTTCGGTCATGCTTCTCCTCGCCATTTACCTTAGTCTCTATCCGGCGCTTTTCTGCGCGGGTCTTGTATATTTCAGAAAAAGGGGAGTAAGGGGAGTAATAATAGCGCCCCTTCTCTGGGTGTCTCTCGACTATGTAAAGGCCCATCTTTTTTCCGGATTTCCATGGGAAGACCTCGCTTATTCGCAACATGGATATCTTCCCGTAATACAGGTTGGAGACATTACCGGAATCTACGGGATAACATTTCTTATAGTGCTTCTAAACTGTATTGTTTATGACTGTATCAGCGGTTCCTTCTTCTCGTCCGACAGTGAAAGAAAACGGTTTCTACCTGAAATTGTTATCGGATTTGGTCTTCTTGCGCTGGTTTTCAGCTATGGGATTTACCGTATAAATGACTTGAAGAATACTACAGAACACCTTGACTCTATTAATGTTTCTCTTATCCAGGGAAACATCGACCAATCCGTAAAATGGAGTCAAAAGTATCAGACAGACACAATGAATATATACAGAAATATGTCCGTCGATGCTTCGAAGCCAGGCATGTCATTGATTGTGTGGCCGGAAACAGCTGTGCCATTTTGTTTTCAGAATTATGATGACAGGTCCAGAGATGTGATAAATACAGCGATGGGGGCGAATTCCTGGCTTCTGTTCGGATCTCTGGGTTACGTGAAGGACAAGGAGGAAATCTCTTTTCGCAACAGCGCGTACCTGATATCTCCGGAAGGCGCTGTTTCCGGAAGATATGATAAAGTACACCTTGTTCCTTTTGGAGAATATGTTCCGCTGCGCAATATACTCTTCTTTATCGACAAACTGGTTGAAGGCGCCGGGGATTTTACACCCGGCGGAGAAATTACGCCATTTTCAGTGGGTGACAAAAAGATAGGCACCCTTATCTGTTATGAAGGGATATTCCCTGAAATAAGTAGAGAGTATTGCCTGAAAGGGGCGGAGCTTCTTGTCAATATAACCAATGACGCATGGTATGGAGATACATCAGCCCCCTATCAGCACCTGACGATGGCGGCCTTCAGGGCAATAGAAAATCGCACATATATGATAAGAGCCGCAAACACCGGGATAAGCGCCATAGTGGATCCAACAGGGGAAATCCTATCCAGAACAAACCTGTTTGAGAGAACAGCTCTAAACGGCTCGGTAAAATTTACCCGGCAAAATACATTTTATTCAAGATATGGTAACGTATTTGCTTGTTCTTGCATTGCGTTTCTGCTAATTGGCTTTCTAATTTCGTTGAGGAGGAAGGATAGATGATTGCAGACATTTCCGAAAAGATAAAAGATCTGAAGAAAAGAATTGATAACCTCAGAGGTTGTCTTTGACATAGATGGCAATGAAGAAACGCTGGATCGACTGGAAAAGCAGATTCTTAAAGAAAACTTCTGGAATAACCCCGGAACCGCCAAGAATATATTAAAAGAAAAGAGCAGGGTGGAAGATGTTGTCTGCAGATGGAAAAAACTGAACAATTCCCTGCAGGATCTGGAAGAGCTCTTTGAAATGGCATGTGATGAAGATGATGAAAGCGCGCTCAAAGAGATAGAAAAAGATGTTGTTAGTCTTGAATCTTCGGTCAGAAATGACGAATTCAGGATGATGCTGGGCAGGGAGGAAGATCCCGGCAATGCCATCATGGCGATCCATGCCGGCGCCGGTGGCACGGAGGCGCAGGACTGGGCACAGATGCTCCTGCGTATGTATCTGAGATGGTCGGAGAGAAGAGGTTTTGAAACGAAGATTATTGATCTTCAACCCGGTGATGAGGCCGGGGTTAAAAGTGTAACCATGACGGTGGAAGGAGAGTATGCCTATGGATATGCCAGGGCGGAGGTTGGAATACACAGACTTGTGCGCATATCCCCCTTTGATGCCGGCGGGAGGAGACACACTTCATTCGCGTCGGTCTTTGTATACCCGGAGGCATCTGATGACATAGACATTGAGATCAATGAAAATGACTTGCGGGTGGATACCTACAGATCCAGCGGGGCCGGGGGGCAGCATGTAAATAAGACGTCATCTGCTGTCAGGATTACACATATACCTACAGGAATTGTTGTTCAATGCCAGAATGAGAGGTCTCAGCACAAGAACAAGGCCTTTGCTATGAAGGTGCTGAAATCAAGGCTCTATGAAGTGGAACTTAGCAAAAAGGCCGAAGAGCTGGATGAGGTAAACAAGACGAAAAAAAAGATAGCCTGGGGAAGCCAGATACGCTCCTATATTCTTCATCCCTACCAGATGATAAAGGATCACAGAACAAATATGGAAGTGGGTAATGTGGAGAAGGTGTTGGATGGCGAGATAGATGGTTTTATAGAAGCATATCTGATAAGTTGATAGGGGTCTGTCATGACAGGCCCCTATTGTTTGCATTTTCCGACGAAACAGTTTAGAGATGGACACAAAATAGCGGGGGATTGATATCCAGCGTGGTTCCCCGGGGAGTGTTAGTTTATGTTCAAATTAAAGAGGCTGATTCCAGCAACTTTTATAGTCATATTTTTATCTTCATGTATTCTGCCGAACGGCCCCATTCTTTCACCCTATCCAGGTTCGGAAAGAGTGAAAGCTTCTTCGGAGCAGGTAACTGAATCTTCTCAGCTATCTCATGATAATCCTGAAGCTCGAATTGTAGAGGAAGACTTGTCAGAGGAATCTGTCCAGGACATATCTGAAGGGAAAAAATCCGCAGAACCAAACACCTCTGAGCAGACAGAACCGAATCAGAAAAATCACGGTCAGAACAACAAACAGGCGATAATGGATGAGGCCTTGGATTTCTTGGATCAAGCCCAGCTTCTCTGGGAAAAAGGGGAGATTGAGAAGGCTTTGGAGCTGCTTGATGAGGCCTATTATCTTCTGCTGGACATAAATGGCGACCCGGAGATTGCCTGGCAGAAAGATGACCTTCGCGTCATGATAGCAAAGAAGATTGTGGAAATCTATGCATCGAGAAGTAATGTCGCGGCTGGTTACCAGAGTGAAATACCGCTTATCATAAATGACGATGTAAAGAAGGCAATAAGACGTTTTCAGCGTTCTGAACGTAAATTCTTTATCTCATCATACAAAAGATCGGGCAGATATCGTCCGATGATACTGGAGCAACTGAGAGAGGCGGGACTGCCGGAAGAACTCTCCTGGCTTCCACTTGTTGAAAGCGGATTTAAGATAAGAGCTCTTTCAAAGG
The DNA here is from genome assembly GCA_021163105.1 of Syntrophobacterales bacterium. Taxonomy (GTDB): domain Bacteria; phylum Desulfobacterota; class Syntrophia; order Syntrophales; family UBA2210; genus UBA2210. Next base: position 19,843 of record JAGGXJ010000089.1, on the reverse strand, counting down.
CGCGGGCTCTTGGCCTCTGGCAGATAATACCTTCAACCGGGTATATGTACGGGCTCAAACGTGATCACTGGATTGATGAACGTATGGACCCCGAAAAATCCACCAGGGCCGCCATAGCCTATCTGAAGGAGTTACACGGGATATTCGGGGACTGGCTGACAGTCCTGGCCGCGTACAACTGTGGAGAGGGAAGGGTACTTAGGGCAATATCAAAGCAACATGTGAATTATCTTGATGATTTCTGGGATCTCTATCATCAGCTTCCAACGGAGACATCAAGTTACGTACCACGTTTTCTCGCGACATTGCAGATCCTCAAGAATCCCGAGAAGTACGGCATGGATTTGAATCGGGAACAAGAAAAACCGGTGCCTTTTGATATTGTCAAAACAAAAAAAAGTGTCAGGCTCAAGGATGTGGCAAAAGGACTCCATACATCGGAAAAAACACTAAATTTCCTGAATTCGGAACTCAGATATAAAACAACCCCTAATACATATGATCTGAAGATACCGTCTGGAATGGAAAAAGATCTCGCCCTGGTTATAGATAAAATTCCGAAGGCGAAAAGACCGGGTGGCGCAAAGTATATAAGATACAAGGTAAAAAAAGGCGATACATTGTCCGTTCTTTCAAGGAGATACAGAAGTTCGGTGAATGCTATAATAGCGGCTAATCACCTTACCAGCAAGCACAGTATCCGGGCAGGAAAGTGGTTGAAAATACCGTCCAGGGGCTATGTCTATTCTAAAAAGCCGCGTAAACCCGTGTTTAAAGAAGGAGACGTGGCGGCATACAGGGTAAAGAAGGGGGATTCTCTATGGCTCATCGCGAGACGTTTCGATACAACCGTTTCAGAGATAAAGAGATTAAATGGTTTACGGCAAAATAATCTTACCATAGGGCAGGTTATCAGGATAAGGAGCAGTTCCGCGGGGGATAATGTCGTATCAGCGAAGACCTGCGTCGTAAAGAAGGGGGACACCCTGTCCTCAATAGCCCTCAAAAAGGGTATCGGCCTCGACAAGCTCCTTAAACTGAATAATTTCAATAAGAGTACTCTTATTCATCCAGGACAACTGGTAATAGTAAGGTAGGTCAGATATTCGTAACCGTTCACAGTTTTTACAATCTCTGTTTTTTCTCTCTGTTTTTTTAAACCGCAAACCGATAACTGTAAACCGTAAACGGGTACTTTTATTCTATATGATATTTCTTCAGCGCAAAGAAGATTTCTTTTTCTTTTTTCTTCATCTCTTCGGCCTCTCCCGGTAGTTCATGATCGTATCCCAGGAGGTGAAGAACGCCGTGAATTATCAGGTAATCAATCTCATCTTCAAGGGAAAGATCTCCGGCCTCCGCGTCCCTGAGAGCCGTTTCTGTCGATATTATAATATCCCCTAAGATATCAGGGTTGACATCTCCGAATTCCCCCTCATTCATTGAAAACGCTATGACATTTGTGGGATAGTTTCTGGCCAGATACTGTCTGTTTATATCGGTTATGTTCTTATCATCCACAAAGGTCAGACTGATTTCTCTGTCTTCGTTATCAAGGGCTTTCAGGATCTCGCCTGATGAAAGTTTGGTTCGCGGAAGATCTATATCAATTACGGTTTGTTTGTTGGTTGCCAGAATTCTCATAGGATTTATTTAGAGGGTTGTTTATACTCTACCCGGCTATGGAATATACCGGTGAGTATTCGGGTAAATGTTTCAGCAATCTTTTTCAGGTCGCGGAAGGTAAGGTCGGATTCGTCAAATTGCCCTTCTTCCATTACCTGCTTTATCCTGCTGTTAACGAGATTTTTTATTCTTGCCGGAGTTGGATTTGTTAATGTCCTTGAGGAGGCCTCCACAATATCTCCGAGAAGGACAAGACCGGCTTCTTTATTCTGAGGCTTTGGGCCGGGATATCGAAAATCGTTTTCCTGAACCGACTGACCGGAAACCTTGCTATCCTCTTTCGCTTTTTCATAGAAATAGCGCACAAGACTCGTTCCGTGGTGTTGCTTTATAATATCCTCTATTGCTTTTCCCAGATTATGTTTTTTTGCCAGTTCGCATCCATCCTTGACGTGCGAAGTAATAACAAGACTGCTCATCTGGGGCGAGAGATCATCATGTCTGTTCTTCCAGCTTGGTTGGTTTTCTATAAAATACTGGGGCTTTTTCATCTTTCCGATATCGTGATAATAAGCGCTCACCTTGGCCAGCAGAGAATTCGCGCCAATTTCTTTCGCGGCTGCCTCTACCAGAGATGCCACTATAACACTGTGGTGATATGTTCCCGGAGCTACCATGAGTAACTCCTGGAATATCGGTTGATTCAGGTTAGCCTGTTCCAGGAGTTTTATATCTGTGGTATAGCCGAAGAGAGATTCAAAGGGAGGAACAAGTCCGGAGACAATAAATCCAGACAAAATACCCCCCGCGAGTCCCATTGCCAGATTCAAGAACGTCTCAATCAGAAAGAGGTTGCCGGAAAGCAGAGAAAGGCAGACTATAGTTCCCATATTAACCACACCCACCAGCAAACCGGTTTTGAAAAATGCCGAACGCCGTTCACAATGGATGATATAATGTGCCGCAACTGCGCCCCCAACGAGAGAAAGCAAGAAGATTGACGTTTTGTTTTCAAACAGGAAAGCTGCCATGAGGGAAGAAAATACTGAGAATATCAAGCCCTCATTTCTGCCGATAAGGATTGCGACAAGCATGGTGCCGACAGTGAAGGGTATGGCGTAAACACAGATGGATGCCGTGGTAAATTTATGGGTCAGATCTATAGAGTCACATATGAATATGCCCGCTTTTGCCAGAATCACCTGGAGGATTAGCACAATACTAATGAACAAAACGTCTTTAGTCACTGTTTTTGATAGCTTGAATCGCGATCCGGTCATACGGTAAAAAATGATGGACAGGAGCACTATTGTAAGAAATATGCCTGCAAATATAGAGGCATCTATAAACCTGTTTCCCTCTTGTCCTTTATAGAACGCATCAAGCTCATCCAGATCTTCAGGAGTTATTTTTTCACCTTCCCGAATGATCATTTCGTTCTTCTGAAGTTCGTACAGTACAGGTTTTATCTCATCGGAAACGGTTTGTTTTCTTTTTTCTGTTGAGTTTTTGGCAAAGGTGAGATTAGGACTCACAACCTTTCGGGCAAGTGATATTACAATGTTGTCAGGTTTTCCGGTCTTGAATATCACCTTTGCGTTTTCACGTATGATAGAGTTGATTTTCCCTGCGTCCAGTATCGAAGACAGGTCATCCAGTTCCCTTTCCTCCTGATCCTCTATATCACGTATTATTATGCCCTTCTTTTTGTGGAGACTCAGGGTATCCATATTGCCGATCAAATTGTTACCGTAGGTATGGTAAACAAGTCTTACAATGTCGGCACACATCTCAGCGGGAAAACCTTTCCTGGTAAGTGCCTTAAATTCCGAGGCTGTAAGGGTTATTCCCGAGATATCTTCGAATGTCTTTTTTGCCTTTTCGACGGATAATTTCCCGTTATCAGGTAATTTAGAGTTTTTCTTTGCATTCTCCCTCATATCGAGAAATGCCTTCGATATGGCTGTCTCAATCTTCGCGGGCATGTTACTGTCATAATCGTATACAGGTCTTGTGTTTTCGATAGCTTCCACTCTTTTTTGCTCGGTGGCCGCTCTGTCCACCACGAGGAAATTGCGATCTGCCTGTATATCCTTCGCAATAATTACTCCGACTTTGTATTCAGGGGGAGCCATATGAAGAATTCGCGGATAAAGCATGACGGCCAGAATCAGGCTCATGGAAAACGCTATGGCATACTTCCAGGAAAGACTTTTGTTGATAAGTTTGTGAACGGACTTGATTGCCGCGTTCCCGTTATTCTTTCCATTTTTTTTGGGGGGGGTTATAGCCATGGATTTATCTTCATTTTTTGCCGATCACTCAACGTCAGTAGTCGGTTTCTTTCTGTCAAGATAATTATATGCCCGTATAATGTCCTGAACGAGACGGTGTCTTACCACATCTATCTCTGAAAAGTAAACAAAGCGAATCCCATCCACCTCTTTCAGAAGACTCTCCGCCTCTACCAGACCTGAAATCTTGCCGGGCGGAAGATCCGTCTGAGTTACATCACCGGTTATAACTGTTTTTGAACCAAAACCGAGCCTCGTGAGAAACATCTTCATCTGTTCCGAAGAGGTATTCTGGGCCTCATCCAGGATTACGAAAGCATCATTCAGCGTCCTTCCCCTCATGAACGCGAGGGGGGCGACTTCGATTATGCCCTTGCTTATCAGCGCGGACACCCTTTCGAAATCCATCATGTCGTAGAGGGCATCATACACAGGTCTCAAGTAGGGATTGACCTTTTCAGACAGATCGCCCGGGAGGAACCCAAGCCGTTCTCCCGCCTCTACAGCGGGCCTTGTGAGTATTATCCTGTTCACCCTTTTTTCGAGCAGAGTCCCAACAGCCATGGCCATAGCGAGATAGGTCTTGCCTGTTCCCGCGGGACCTATGCCGAAAACCATATCGTATGTTCTAATAGAATCTATATAAGACTTTTGCGCTATGCTTTTGGGGGTAATTACCTTTTTTTTCGACGATACAAAGACAGTGTCAAGAAAGATTGACTCAAGATTAGCGGAACTGTTTTTTGAAAGTATTCTGTGCGCATAATCTATATCGGCGGGATAGACAGGGTAGCCTTTTTCAATGATACCATATAATTGAGTCAGAAGATTCTTGACGAGATCACAGTCATGAGTGTCTCCCGATATGGAGAGGGCACACCCCCTGGCGTTAAGTTTCACCCCTCTCAGTTTCTCAACAACCTTGCGATTCCCGTCATATTCTCCCAGCAGTATCTTCAGCTTGTTGTTATCCGGGAAAGTTATCTTTTTGACGGAATTGCCTTGATGGTTTTTTGCTTCCAAAGAATGTATAACCTGCCTGTGTGATTCTTGTAGTTTACCATACCTTCAATATATATCCAACAGGTATTGTCTGCTTGCTATTATGGGTTTTTTATGGAAAAAGAAGCAGCAGTGTTCTAATTCAGGAAGATTATTGGGGGGGCAATTCGGGTATGCCAGATATAATCTTAGTGATAGACCAGGGTACAACGGGCACTACGGTGGTGCTGTTCGATTCTCAATTCAGGGTTGTCTCCAGGGGCTATCAGGAATTCCGCCAGATTTATCCCGCTCCGGGCTGGGTTGAACATGATCCGGATGATATATGGAGATCAGTCCTTGCATCTCTTGATATCGCTCTTAAGAAAAGTAGTTCTAATCCCTCGGACATCAAAGCAATCGGCATTACCAATCAAAGAGAAACAACCGTGGTCTGGAACCGACAGACAGGCAAACCATATTATAACGCTATTGTATGGCAATGCTGCCGTTCAGCCGATATCTGTGAGAAGCTAAAAGATAAAGGCAATGAAGACGTGTTTTGGGGAAAAACGGGGCTTTTTCTTGATCCCTATTTCAGCGGCACAAAACTGACCTGGTATTTCAGGAATGTGCCAAATCTTCGCGAAGAGGCATTGGAAGGGAAGGTAGCGGCGGGAACAGTAGACACTTTTCTTGTCTGGAAGCTATCAGGTGGAAAAACCTATGTAACAGACGTCACAAATGCCTCGCGGACACTTCTGATGGATATTAAGAGCCTTTCCTGGGACGAAGACCTCTGCGACATTCTTGAAGTCCCTGTAAAAATATTGCCCGAGATAAAGGGGTCTACCGAAGTTTTCGGCCATACCCTCAATATGCCCGGCATTCCTGACGGCATTCCTATATGCGGCATTGCCGGCGATCAGCAGGCGGCCCTCTTTGGTCAGGCCTGTTTTCAGCCTGGAGAAGCCAAGTGCACCTATGGCACGGGATCGTTTCTTCTCATGAACACGGGCAATGAACCCGTTTTCAGCAATAATAAACTTCTTACCACAGTGGCATGGAAGCTGAAGGACGAAACCACCTACGCCCTCGAAGGCTCGACGTTCATAGCCGGCGCGGCCGTTCAGTGGCTCCGTGACGGTTTGAATATTATAGAAAATGCTGCCGACATCGAAGAACTGGCGAAGCAGGTTTCCGATACAGGTGGTGTCACCATGGTTCCGGCCTTTGTAGGCCTGGGAGCCCCGCACTGGAGACCGGATGCAAGAGGTTTGATAACGGGCCTGACACGTGGCACAAATCGCGCCCACCTTGCACGAGCCGTGCTGGAAGGAATTGCGCTACAAAATGTTGAAATTCTCTATGCCATGGAATCTGACAGCAAACAGAAACTATCGGCTCTCAAAGTGGATGGCGGGGCCAGCGAAAACAACCTCCTGATGCAAATGCAGGCAGATCTTCTGAGATGCAGGATCATACGACCTGAAATGGTGGAAGCAACCGCGCTGGGTGCGGCATTTTTTGCGGGGATAGGTGCTGGAATCATAAAAAACACCGGCGAAATAACCGGGATGAGAAACGAATACTACAGCTTCGAACCGGAGATCGATGATGATGAGCGCAAAGCGGTTTTAGAGAGATGGCGAATTGCTGTCGACAAAGCATAGTTATTACCTTTTAAAAACTTTTATCTTTTTGAGGAGCGTGACATGCAACCTAATGCAGCCGAAAGTTTTCAACCAAAGCTCAAAGAACCCAAAAACCTTTCCCCTAGGATTAAATGGTTAAGAGACTACTATTTCGAAGGCTCAGAAAGGTTATGGAATAACGATTATACTGCCTGGACAACAGGCACGCCGTGGGACATTCTCTTTGATGAAATGACCTTTTATATTGTGCCAGAGTTATATACCTTTATGCAGACCTTCAGGTCATCAATCTACCAGGCTGCGCGTCCGGTTAAGCTGGATAAAGATTTCTGGTCATGGAGTCTTCCCGAAAGAAAGGCCTGGTTCTTAAAGGAGGTCATGGTTAATTATGTTCCTCAGGAAATTCTTCCTGGAGACCTCATCGCAGGGGCGAGATTCAATGTACAGACATCCATGTGTTGGACTGAAGAAGAGGCAAAAAAAAGAGACGGGCTCATTTATGGGAAAAAGGGAGCCCGAACAAAAATGAAATGGTTTCATGACCACGGATACGGAAATTCAGGCGCCACGAGCGGTCATGTAATACCTGGATACGAAAAAGCCCTGAAAATCGGGTGGAAGGGAATGCATGCAGGTCTGAAAGCAAGATATAATCTCCTTTCGGCAAAAGAACAAGAGGGGCCACGGGGCGATCAATTACGCGCCATGTTGACAGTTTCTACCATGCCGGGAGATCTTGCGGAGAAATATGCAAATCTCTCAACAAAGCTGGCGGCGGAAGAAACCGATTTTGAGAGGAAAACCGAGCTTGTTCATATGGCCGGAAACCTGAAGAAGGTTCCATGGGAACCTGCAAAAAACTTCTGGGAAGCAGTGCAATCTTTATGGCTTACTCACATGCTGGTCATGAGCGACGAAAACTATCCGGGACCGGGTGTATCATTCGGCAGGATTGACCAGTATTTGCTTCCATACTGGGAATATTCTCTCTCAAATGGCATGGACAGGGAGTTCGGGAAGGAAATACTTAAGTGTTTCTGGGTGCATGCCAATACAGTCTATGATGCCATGATAAATGTGGGCAATAACGGTATTACATCAGGATATGGCCAGCTTATTACTCTCTCCGGTATCGGAAAGGATGGAAAGGACATGACAAACGACCTCACCTACGCAATTCTTGAGGTCATTGATGAGCTGTCACCCATTCTTGAGCCAAAACCCAACGTAAGGTTGCACAGAAATTCTCCCGAAGACCTTCTCGATAAAGTTGTTGACAGTATTTCCTCCAGTCAGGGCTCGCCCTTTCTCCTTAACTTCGACGAGAGATCCATGGCGGGGATGATGCGTGAAGCAAAGAGGGCCGGCTGTACTGATCTTATCAATGAAGATAATGTTTATGATTACGCTCCGGTAGGATGTCTGGAAAACACCATGGCCGGAAATGACAGATCGGGCACAGTGGACAATAACCTTAACCTTCTTAAGGCAGTGGAACTGACCCTTACCGGCGGCAGGGATATGGTCGAATTTATTGATCCCATTACAGGGAAAAAGGATAAGATACGCCAGGACGGACCGGAAACAGGGGATGCAGGGAAACTCAAAACCTGGGGAGAATTCTGGAGGGTCTACGAAGAACATACACGATATATAGTAAAACGATGTGCTGATACCTATGAAGCCTCGGAATCCATCAGAGCGGAATTTTGTCCCACCCCTTATCTTTCCTGTCTGGTAAAAGGATGCGCCGAAAAAGCTGTTGATATAACCCGTGGAGGCGCGGAGCTTAGCTTTACCACTCTCGAAGGTGTTACCTTTGCAACGACCGTCGATTCACTTCTTGCCATCAAATATCTCGTCTATGACCGGAAGGAATGCACCATGGAGGAGATTATAGAGGCATTAGAAGACAATTGGGAGGGCCATGACGTTTTACAGGCCAAAGCGAAATTTCGTGCACCCAAATATGGAAGGGATGACGATGAGGCGGATGAACTGGCTCGAAAGGTCATGGATCTATGGAGCGATGAGGCATGGAAATACAGGACTAAATCAACAGACCGTCAGTTCCGCCCCGGAATGCTCAGCTGGAACTACTGGGTAGGTGACGGATACATCATGGCCGCCAGTGCTGATGGAAGGCCAAAGGGACAATTTTTGTCAAACGCGATCTGTCCTTCGAACGGCGCCGATATAAACGGTCCGACCGCTAATATAAATTCTGTTGGAAAGGCGCTGGGAGGCAGGGCGAAGGATGGAAACGGAGACTGGGGTGACTATTTAAACAGCCTTCCAAACGGCGCCAGCCATACTATTACTCTGAATCCGGTTCTCCTTCGTGACCTCGATCACAGGGAAAAATTCAAGGCCTTTCTAAAGGGCTACGCGGAAAACAGCGGAACTTCTCTTCAGATAAATATGGTGAGTGCGGATATGCTTAAAGATGCTCAGACGTATCCCGAAGATTATCGAACCCTTCTGATTCGAATAACGGGCTACAATGCATACTTTACCGGTATCGGCAGAGAACTTCAGGATGAAATAATTGCTCGCGAAGTCCACAGTAACTATTGAATCAATTTTTCAGAAGGAGAGTTGAATTATCCATTCAAAACACAGGTCAACCATATTACAGATTCAGAGACTTTCAACTGAAGATGGTCCGGGCATACGAACCACTGTCTTTTTTAAGGGTTGTTCGCTGAAATGTATCTGGTGTCAGAATCCCGAAAGTATCTCCATGATACCGGAAGTCCAGTGGATGGAATCAAGGTGTATAGGGTGCAGGACATGCGTAGAAGTCTGTCCTGAAAAGGCGATTTCTTTTACGGAAGAGGGGATAAAAATCGAAAGAAAACTCTGCACTAATTGCGGTATCTGCAGCGAAGAATGTCCATCGACGGCAATGGAACTTCTGGGAACGATATGGGATCTTGATAATCTTGTCAAAGAGATAGAAAAAGACAGCATCTACTTCAAAAAGTCGAGTGGCGGGATAACAGCATCCGGTGGCGAACCGGTTGTCCAGGCTGATTTTGTGGCTGCCTTCTTTAAGAGATTGAAAGAAATGGGTATACATACGGCTCTCGATACGTGTGGTTTCTACACACAGAAGGCACTTGATAAGATACTCCCATATTCAGACCTGGTGCTCTACGATCTCAAAGAGATAGATCCCGTAAAACATAATAACTTTACGGGCAATTCCAATGAACTAATCCTCAATAATCTTATTCACATATACGACTATATGAAAAAACATGATAATCCCCGCGATCTCTGGATAAGGACACCCGTCATTCCAGGGGTGACGGAAACGGAAGAAAATATTTCAGGAATCGGCACATTCATCGCGACTCATCTGAAAAACGGAGTTGCAAAATGGGAGCTTTGTTCATTTAATAACCTCTGTAGTGACAAGTACCTGCGTCTCGGTCTCGACTGGGCTTTTAAAGATAGTCTCCTTCTAACAAAAGATCGCATGGAAGAATTGACTGATATTGCCATGAACTCAGGCATTGACCCGGATATTGTATCCTGGTCGGGACCTGTAAAGTTTGAAAAGGACGATAGCGATGTCGAAAGCAGTAAGTCAAAACCGCGGATTACGAAAATTTGCAGCGTCGCAATCTAAATATTAAGGGAGGGCTTCTCGTGGAAAAGAAAAAGGCTTTTGATACGGCGGATTTGAAAGAGTTTGAACCTGAGGCAAAAGTGGGGCTTATCTCTACAATAAACTCCGAAGGACTTCCCCATATTACCCTTATTACCGCATTTCAGGCCAAAGGCACAAAACAACTGATATGGGGACAGTTTACCGAAGGCATGAGCAAAAAGAATGTCACGCGCAATCCCAACACAGCCTTCTTGATAATGACCATGGATAAAAGTCTCTGGAGGGGAAAGGCCATTTACACGCACAAGGCAAGAGAAGGCGAAGATTACGAGATGTTCAATAAAAAGCCGATGTTCCGCTACAATTGCTATTGCGGCATACACACCGTACATTATATGGATCTCGTCGAAACCTGCGGAAGGGAAAGCCTGCCCCTCGCTAAAATAGTCATATCTTCTCTCTTCACCATGGTTTCCAGATCGAGGGCAAAAACAAACCATCCAGACCCCATCTTAAAACCCTGGGCATATAAAACTTTCAACAGGCTCGACAGCCTCAAATTTATGTCGTATATCGGCAACGACGGCTTCCCGACATTAAATCCACTTATTCAGTGCCAGGCATCCGATAGCAGACGACTTGCCTTTTCACCCTTTGCTTATGGAAACGAGCTTTTATCTTTAGAGAGCGGAAAAGAAGTCGCCATATTCGCCCTCACCATGGACATGGAGAGCATTCTGACACGTGGTATATTTCAGGGATTTAAAAGATATAATGCCGTAAAACTCGGGACGATAGATATCGACTGGGTATATAACTCCATGCCACCCAAGCAGGGACAGATCTACCCGGTTGAAGAGATTCGTCCGGTAGTTAATTTCTGATGTGCTTGTAAAAAACTCTGCCATGCCGGGCGTGTGACTGCTATCAGAAAGCTGTTGGGCAAAAGGTGGAAGGGTTCCAGTCGCAGGCCGGCTGCAGGGATGAAAGAATGAGTTTAAGATGTCATAATAAATATTTTAATATCTAAGGAGGTAAAAAGGTGCATAACAAAAGTTACAATCGATGGTTAGTTGTTGTTGGAGCTGTAATAGTGCAGGTTTGTCTGGGAGCTTTGTATACTTGGAGTGTTTTCCAAAAGCCTATACAGGAAGCTTTTAATTGGTCTACTCCTCAAGTGTCTTTAGCCTTTTCTATTAATCTTGCAATGATTCCTTTTTTCATGATTCTTGCGGGTAGACAACTGGAAAGATTTGGTCCTACTAAAATGGTAATCGCCGGAGCATCAGTATTATCAACAGGATTACTAATTGCAAGTCAAACATCATCACTGGCTATGTTATATATCGGTTATGGTGTTTTTGGGGGAGCAGGCATAGGAATTACTTACGGTATTCCAATCGCAACCTGTATAAAATGGTTCCCGGACAAGAGAGGAATGATTAGTGGTCTGGCAGTCGCGGGATTCGGGCTTGGCTCAGTTTTCTATGCTCCTGTGGCAGCTTTACTTGTTGAAAACTATGGACCATTTACAACATTCTTTTGGCAGGCGGTTTATACAATAGTTGGTGTTTCTATTGGTGGAAAATTAATGAAAGAACCTCCATCTGGTTATATTCCGGAAGGATGGAAGGGACCGGAAACAAATACTGGAAACTTAAAAACAAACAAATATGATTTCACGCCTAAAGAAATGCTTAAAACTCCGCAATATTATTTCTTATTAGTGATGTATACCTTTGCTAACATCGCGGGTTTGATGATAATTGCACATGCTTCTCCTATCGGTCAACAGATAGCAAACTTATCACCTATTCAAGCAGGTTCGATAGTCAGCATTCTCGCAATTGTTAATACAATAGGAAGAATATTCTGGGCAACATTGTCAGATAAAACAGGTCGTATGCGAGCGCTATTTATTATGTATGTGATTAGCGCGGTAACAATGTTTAGCATGAACGCACTTGGAAGTTTCTGGCTGTATGCATTAGGCGTATCTCTTATAGCATTTTGCTTTGGGGGCGCAATGGGTACGTTCCCGTCTATTGCCGCAGATTTTTACGGTCCCAAACATGTTGGTGTAAACTATGGTTTTATTTTTCTCGCATATAGTGGCGGTGCGCTAATAGGACCAAGACTTGCGGCTGTAGTGGTAGAATCTTCCGGTGGAAATTATCAAATAGCATTCTTGATTACCGGCATTTTATGTTCAATCGGGGCGATTATGGCATTGCTCGCAAGAATGCCTAAGGTTCCAGAATCATAGAAGGTAGATATTAAGAAATATAGTATCGGTCTATAGCGGGGGTAGAGGCCCCTGAGGAGGCACTCATGTCAAACGATGAAAAGTGGAAAGTGCACAATCCTCATAGTGACAGGCGTGTGGTTGTCACCAAGGGATTGCCGGGTGTAAGATGGCTGGAAATCCTCACGAAGGCGGGCTGCAGGGTGGATGTCTGCACGTCGACAGACATCCTGAGTATTAACGAGATTACCTCCGCGATAAGCGACAACTGCTCAGGAGTCATAGGGCAGCTGACTGAGGTCTGGGGAGATGAACTTTTCTCCGCCCTTGAAAATGCAGGGGGGAAAGTTTACAGCAATTATGCCGTGGGTTACAACAACGTAGACGTCGGGGCCGCGACAAGGCACGGTATCTGTGTGGGGAACACACCAGGCGTGTTGACTGAAACCACCGCAGAGATGGCTGTGGCCTTGACATTCTCGGCGGCGCGCAGAGTGGTGGAGGCTGACAGGTTTACGCGCGAAGGAAAGTTCACAAGCTGGCTTCCAACCATGTTTTTAGGAGAGCTTCTCTATAGAAAGACGGTTGGTGTTATAGGCGCGGGACGTATCGGCACAGCCTACGCGCGCATGATGGTCGAGGGGCATAAAATGGACCTTGTCTATTATGATCTGTACCGGAACAGCGCTCTTGAAGATTATGTGGCCGCTTATGCGGATTTTTTGGAGTTGCGTGGAGAACGGCCGGTTACGTGCAGACGGGCAGAGAATGTGGAAGATCTGCTCCGGGTATCTGACCTTGTGAGCCTGCATCCGGTGCTCGATGAAACCACACGCCATCTCATGAATGCAGAACGCCTGAAACTTATGAAGAAAAACGCGATTCTGATTAACGCGAGCAGAGGTCCTCTAATTGATGAGGAGGCTCTTGTCGAACACTGCCGTAATAACCCGGATTTTCGAGCAGGTCTTGATGTTTTTGAGGATGAACCTGCACTGAAGCCGGGTTTGAACAAACTTGATAATGTGGTGATCGTGCCCCATCTCGGTTCGGCGACCATCTGGACGAGGCAGAGCATGGCGATCCTTGCGGCAGGAAACGTGGCGGGAATCCTGTCGGGATATCCGGTATGGAAAAAAGAAAATGCCTTACCCTTCCTGGAAGATAATCCTCCAAAAGCGGCTCCGAGTATTGTCAATTCAGAAGAGACGGGCATTACGGAATATACCGGGTAATGGATAGGCTATTGGAGAATGCTTATGTATGGAAAAATTCGTGAAGAACTAAACGCGCAGTTGGAAGATCTTATAAAAGCAGGTCTTTACAAAAAGGAGCGCCATATAGCTTCGTCTCAAAAAGCGCGGATAATGGTGAATGGCGCGGAGGTCTTGAATCTGTGCGCCAATAACTATCTTGGTCTGGCGGACAATCCCGACATCATTGAGGCCGCCAAGGCCGGGCTTGATGCCCGCGGTTTCGGGATGGCTTCGGTACGCTTTATATGCGGTACACAGGATATTCACAACGAACTGGAAGAAAAAATCAGCGCCTTTCTCGGAACGGAAGATGCCATCCTCTACAGCTCCTGTTTTGACGCCAATGGAGGCCTCTTCGAGACACTTCTGGAAACAAATGATGCGGTCATTTCCGATGTATTGAATCACGCCTCGATAATTGACGGCATTCGTCTGTGCAGGGCAGCCAGATACCGCTACGCGCACTCCGACATGAAGGATCTGGAGGAGCGCCTCAAAGAGGCACAGGGAGCAAATATAAGAATGATAGCTACGGATGGTGTCTTCAGCATGGATGGAGATCTGGCCAGACTGGACGAGATATGCACTCTGGCCGAAAAATACGATGCCCTTGTCATGGTGGACGACAGCCATGCTACGGGTTTTGTCGGGCCTACAGGACGCGGAACACCTGAATATTTCCATGTTCAGGATCGTGTGGATATCATCACGTCAACTCTCGGCAAGGCTATGGGAGGAGCGTCCGGCGGGTTTACGACGGGCCGTGCCGATATGATATCGATGCTGAGACAGAGATCGCGTCCTTATCTTTTCTCGAATTCGGTTGCGCCTCCGATAGTGTCTGCCGCCATCAAGACCTTGGAACTGCTGGAAGACACCGGAGAGTCCAGAGAAAAGTTGGGATCAAACACGAGATTCTTCCGCGGGGAGATTGTCAAACTGGGATTCAAGATAAAACCCGGCGACCATCCTATTATTCCTGTTATGTTAGGTGATGCCGTGCTGGCACAGAATATGGCTGCCAGGCTCCTTGAAGAGGGGGTTTATGTAACGGGATTTCTGTATCCGGTGGTCCCGAAGGGAAAAGCCAGAATAAGGGTGCAGATGTCCGCGGTTCATGGTGAGTCCGATCTTCGATTCGCGCTTGAAAAGTTTGCAAAAGTGGGGCGGGAACTGGGAGTATTAATCTAAATTCTGTCATGGGGAGATGTTGATTATGGACATGATGAAGGCTCTGGTGAAGGCCAAGGCGGAACCGGGTCTCTGGCTGGACGAGGTTCCCCTGCCCGAGGTTGGCATCAACGATGTCCTGATAAAGATATACCGGACCGCGATCTGCGGCACCGATGTGCATATCTATGACTGGAATGCATGGGCAAAAAAGACTATTCCCGTGCCCATGCACATAGGGCATGAGTTTGTCGGAAAGGTGGAAAAGATCGGCTCTAATGTGCATGATTTTAAACCCGGTGATATAGTTTCCGGTGAGGGGCATCTTGTCTGCGGGCACTGTCGCAACTGCCTGGCAGGCAGGCGGCATCTCTGCATGAATACAAGCGGCGTCGGCGTAAACAGGGCAGGGGCCTTTGCCGAATATCTCAGCATTCCTGTGACCAATGTCTGGTACTGCGATCCTGATATACCGATGGATATACTCTCCTGTTTCGATCCGCTGGGCAATGCCACGCACACGGTGCTTTCATTCGATATCCTGGGTGAGGATATCCTGATAACAGGCGCCGGATCCATAGGATGCATGGCGGTTGCCATTGCAAGACACGCGGGTGCCCGCCATATAGTAGTAACAGACATAAATCCTTATAGATTGGCACTCGCTGAAAAAATGGGGGCAACCCTTGCCGTGAATGTGACTCGCGACACCATAGAGAACGCTCAGGAAAAACTGGGTATGAAAGAGGGATTTGATGTTGGGTTGGAGATGTCGGGCAGTCCCGGCGCTCTGAACTCCATGCTGGCAAATATGTGTCATGGCGGAAAAATCGCGCTTCTGGGAATCCTGCCGGATGATGTTGGCATCAACTGGGAAACAGTAATTTTCAATGGAATCACCATAAAGGGTATCTATGGACGCGAGATGTATGAAACATGGTACAAGATGACGGCAATGATCCAATCGGGACTGGACATAAGCCCGGTTATCACCCACCACTTCCACTATACGGAATACATAAAAGCATTTGAGATAATGAAATCGGGACAATCCGGGAAAGTAATTCTTGACTGGGTTGACTGATGATTTTGTTGATTCATGACACAGAATTTCCGGTCACTGTTTTCTCTGTAAGTTAACAGTAGCCAGCATAATGAGTGCAATCACCGCGCCCACAGCCCCGACCGGCCAGAATTCTCCCACAAATCCATGTACGCTCACATAATCCACGGCAATACCGAGAAGGGGAGCCACTAATATCGTTGAGAGAGATTTTGCCTGGCTCTCGACGGAAAGCACGGTTGCCCCGTGTGCCTCAGTTGCGTACTCGTCAAACCGGCTGATAAGTATCGGTCTCCACAGGTTCTGCATAACGTACAGGGCCACAAATCCCCCGATTGCCATGTAGTACCATTTCAGATACAGAACGGCCGTCAGCAAGAGGTAGATAAAAAGTACACTCTTCCAGATTAGAGACGCTCCCTGTTCTTCTCCGCCCGCGTACCGCGTGATTCTGTGCGACTTGCGGCTTGCCCACGCGGACAGCAGGTGCAGGATGAAATAGATTATTCCCACGATAATCGCGCTTCGTCGGGTATTTTCCATATACAAAAACAGGGGAAGGGCCAAAGCCATGCTTTTGATGACCGGCTGGAGATAATCCCTGGCCGCGTTAAACACTCCCTCGAATGCCATCGATTCGGCAATAAGGCGACGCAGATGCCTTGTTTTCATAGAGGTACGGAGTGTAGTCCATAAATCGTCAAGAACATCGCGCAAGGCAGCTCCTTTCCGGACATGTCCTTCCAGTTCAATGGGATAATACATGAAATTTACAAGTCCGAGCAAATATGGGACTATGGAAAGATAGAAAACAGAGGAATAACTTTCTGTGAATATAACAAACAGGGTGGCGATGATTATTGAAGCTGCGGAACCCAGTTTGGACCATGAGCGTGTGTAGCCATAGACGCGGGTCTTTTCATCCGTACGTCCCTGAAGTCGAAGCCAGGTGAATATCATGGCCTTGTGAGTGCCTGTCCGAAATGCCTCGCCGATAGCGAAGAAGAACATGGCGGCGAAAAAATGCATGTATATTCGCACAAAACCGAACAGCGCGAATGAAATGATATAGGCCGTAAAGGACATCATCATACATCTGCGGCGACCATACATATCGGCCATGGCTCCACTGGGAACCTCAAAGATGTTGATACAGATCTCCCTGAAAGCGACAAGAAGACCTATCTGCGTGAAGCTGAATCCTCTCTCGAGGAAGAGAAGTATTATGAATGGTTCATAATACCGCTGATTTTTCAGGAAACCATATATTGAGAAACGGGCAAGCATGGTAAGTTCCTCATGCGTTGATTGCTTTGCATGGATTCAGATTGAGATCCGTGTTGTTTCAAGCCTGCTTGCATTTATATTATGAGACCTTTGAATATTGTCATTTCGAGGAACGGAAGTGACGAGAAATCTTAATGATTCAAGTCTGTTAAGATTTCTCCCTGCGGTCGAAATGACAAATAATGTTAGTTTTTCAAAGCTCTCATTATATCTTTATTTTTTCATTGGTGCAGACAGAGCTTAATAATATCATCTATTTTAGCAGTGGCCATCGCAATAGCAGTGTCTGCCACGCCATAATACATTCTTACCATATCATCATCTTCCAGGATGATACCACACGGGAATATCACATTAGGAACATCTCCTATTCTTTCATACAGTTCTTCAGGACCCATAATAAAATGTGGAGAGTTTCCTGTGACTACATATGGTTTATCAAGATCCAGGAGGGCGGCTCCCACCCGGTATATCCTGCCACCTCCCGGCCCCTTTACTCCGTGATAGAAAAGCAACCATCCCTTTTCTGTTTTTAATGGCGGAGTAGATGCACCCAGTTTAGCTGAACTCCAGCCACCGGGGGTATGACTTATAAGTACCCTGGACTTTCCCCAATAGATAAGATCAGGGGAAAATGATATCCATATATCCCCTCTTTGTCCACCCAATCCCCCTGGCCTTGTAATCAGCACATACTCTCCGTTGATCTTTTCCGGAAACAAAACCCCATCCTTGTTGTCTACATCAGTAGCAAGAGATATTCTTTCAAATTTTTTAAAATCTTTAGTTTTACCAATGCCAATCCTGACCCCTGGTGGACCAAATGCGGTGTAAGTGATGTAATATGTACCATCAACCTGTGTAATTCTTGGATCTTCGACACCATATCTTTCATATAGTTCATAACCGGGATCGTGCGATGGTGTTATCCACGGTTGCTCATCTACCATAAAGTTGATTCCATCTTTCGATCTGGCAATTGTAAGGTGACTTATTCCTTGGAGATCTTCTATTCTCAAAAGAAGCAAATATTCATTTTTAAACATACAGGCTGCTGCATTAAACACAGAATTGCAGGAATAGGGAATATCTGATCTTTTAATTATTGGATTTTTGTAAAATCTCTCAAATGGTGAACGGTTAAGCTTCATTTCAACCCCCCGATCTCTTTGTTTAATCCATCCATATGGTATCTATACTTAGGACAGATGGTTCAACAATTGTCTTATATATTTCAATATGCCGCCCGGCTATTTTTGACCAGGCGATATTGTAATCCACATATTTTAACGCATTGTCCGAAAATTCCTCTCTGAGATTATCATCACTCAGAATCAGATCAATATTATTTATGTACTCTTCATCCGTATTACATATCATGCCTGAATGAATCTCTTTGATAAGGGAGGTCATTACGGGTGTATTGCTGGTTACAATGGGTTTACCGAAGGCAAGACAATGGGCAACAATACCACTTTGAGAGCTTATGGAGTAGGGAAGGGCCACAATATCAGATGCAGATATTATTGTGTCAAATGAGTCTTGCGATATCTGTCCTCGTATAACCTTTATTCTATTGTTTGCCGGCGATGAATTAATCTCGTTAAAAAGCATATTCCGGTAGTCACGATATTCAATGCCCCTTATCTTACCCGCTACCATAAGCAAGATATCATTTACCTTATGCCTCTCAACTATCCTGGACCATAATCTTATGATTTTTTCAAATCCCTTGTTCGGTCTGAAATAACCAATCATGAGCACTACCTTTGTATTGTCAGGAATTCCCAGACCTGCCTTTGCATTTTTCACCGGTTTGATTTCTCTTGCGCCATGAGGAACCACATGAATCTTATCCAGTAAACTTTTTTTCTTGAAATAGTGCTTTAATGCCTCCAACTGGTATGTTTCGTGGACGATTATCGCATCTGAATTTTCTATGATAGAGCTGATAATCACGAGATGTTCACGAGAAACTTCACTATAAACCGTATGGAGAGTAGTAACAACGGGTATTCCAGCAAGCCGGAACTTAAGTATTAACGGGACGACAGAAACACCATAATTCTTTCCATATAAACCGAATTCGTGCTGGATATGTACGATATCCGGTGTGAGCCGTGTCATCATGGAAAACGCCTTTTCGGCAAGATCTCCATCTTCATAGTCAAACGCTGCAAACACATTCTTCCCGTTCCCTCCACGATGAGAGACAACATATATATCCATTTTCTGATCTCGCAGGGCGGCTGTCAGGTATTGTGTATAGGTAGCAATGCCACATTCTATTGGTGGATAAGTAGAAATAAAGCCTATTCTCATAAGAAAACCTCCTCCTTAAAAGTATTTCCCTGTGATACCGGTAGCGGCGATTATTCCCGAAACGGCCGCTCCCACAATTCCACGACTTTTTCCTGTACCATCACCGGCCACAAAGATACCTTCGATATTTGTTTCGAGATGCCGATCAGTTGGGAAATGGGTGTCAAAAAATTTAATCTCCGGCGCATACAACAAGGTCGAAGGATGAAGAATACCGGGCACAATCTTGTCAAGAGTTTTCAGGAATTCCCATAGATTATCTACTATGCGTGCAGGGAGACCGAGCGTAATGTCTCCCGGCGTCGCGTTATAAGTGGCTCTGCAA
>JAGGXJ010000035.1 GCA_021163105.1 Syntrophobacterales bacterium | reverse complement strand
GTTAATGACGAGTTGCATACGCTACCTCCGTTACGTAAAGCATAGAAAGTGAGCTTATATTTTGCGGTGGCGCAAACGCTATTTCAACGATATTTATAACTTCATCGCCATCACCGCGGCCCCTACCGCGCCGTTGACCTGGGCAAATTCCGAGACCTTTATGGATACGCCCAGCTCTTTTTCCAGCGCCCGGACCACGCCTACGTTTCTTGCTACACCTCCTGTCATCATGACAGGTTCTTTTACTCCCACCCTTCTGGCCAGGGAAGAAATGCGGGATGCCACAGATTCATGAATCCCCGCTATTATATCTTCCCTGCCTTCGCCCTTTGCTATGAGCGAAACAACTTCTGATTCGGCAAATACCGTGCAGATACTGCTTATCTTTGATGGACTGTCAGACTTCAATGACTTGGCACCAAAATCATTAAGATCTGACTCAAGCGCCCGCGCCATTACCTCCAGAAACCTGCCTGTGCCGGCCGCGCATTTGTCATTCATTGCGAAGTCTTTTACTCTGCCTTCAGAATCTATCGTCAGAACCTTGCTGTCCTGTCCTCCAACATCTATGATCGATCGGACTTCAGGATTCAGATAGTACGCCCCGGTGCCGTGGCATATAATTTCCGTTATGGCCTTATCGACAAAGTTTACGCTGTTTCTTCCATAACCGGTGGATACTATCTTTTCTATGGACGACGCTTCCATGCCCAGCTCTTTGAGAAGATCATCAAATACATTTTTGCCAGCCTGCCGGGCGTTGTAACCGGTAAAGATCACCCTGGTGCCGAGTATTCTGTTGTCCGCGAGAACAGCTGCTTTGGCAGTGATGGATCCTATATCTATTCCGGCGGTAATCATATGACTGAAACCTCTCCATCAGCCACAACAGTCTGCCCGGTCATAACCATAATTCTGCCCTTCAAACCATGACATATATCGTTCATTTTTTATCCTTTCTGCTCGATCATCTCCATGAATGCGTCTATCCTTGTTTCCGCCTGACTCTCGGAAAAGCTTCTTTCGTCTATCATATGAGATTCTATCACGACAGAGGGTATCCCTCTCTCTTTCTGAACCGCTCTCTGTATATCGTACTGGCCCAGCGAGTAGGGTTTGCAGCTCCTGTTGGAATGTATGACAAAACCGTCTACGTCGTACCTGTCCACCATTTCCAGCACTATCTTTATCATTTCATCCACTCCGATATTGAGATATATCCTTGTATATCCCTCTGCCATGGAGTCAAGAAAATTGTCTTCGTCCATATATTTGAGCTGACCGCACCACGCGGATGTATAGGTGTCCGCCACAAGACACGCGTCATGCGCCGCGAATTTCTCCGACATCCACTTTACCCGGTACCAGATGGGCAAATTGTCCCACAGCAGCCTGTATTTTTCATTCGGTATCGCGCTGATCCCGTCAGCAACACGCTGCTTCATCTCTTCCAGCAGTGAGCTGTAGTAATCCACTGCTATCTGAGTCCCCCGCAATGTAACGATAAGTGCCAGATGAAAGAACGCGTCAAAACAGGTCATAGGGGAAGGTCTGTTTATGGCGGTGTTCAGCACCTCCTGCCATAACTTCTGTCCCTTAACTGAGAGTTTCCCCACTTCTTTCATCCTGTCATGATCAAACTTCTTTTTGCACGCATTTTCGAGAAAGGCAGTATATTCATCTATCTGTTTCCGGACGTATTTTCTTGCCTCATCGGCATATCCGGTGTGACAGAATGGTGTATCCAGGATAAAGAGGGGAACGTTATAATACCGTGCCTGTATCTCATACCATTTGAGCACTGTTCCACATATATTGTTACAACATATAAGCATGTCGGGCTTCGGCAATCCCCCTATGGGCCCGCCGTCCACCATGGAAGAAACAATATCGGCCCTTGCGTAGGAACACAGATCTCCACTGTATCCCAGATCTTCCGCCTTTTGACACAGATCGCCACCCATCTTAGAAGCTCCGATCATGGCTCCGTAGTTTTCAGGATAGACGGGTATTACATCCATTGCTATAAGTGGCTCAACAGGCCCGCCGCTGGTAATCCATGCCACCCTTTTCCCCGTCTGCTCCGCTGTCTTGGCATCTATATAGTAGGTGGTCATGATCTCTTTCATCTTTCCCACCGATTTTATTTTCCTGCTGTCTTTTTCCTTACCGATATCCACCATATTCTCATTTCCCCCTTACAGCATGTGGATAAAAGTCTCAAACCGTGTCATCAACTGTCCCTCGGACGGCAGTTGATCTTCGATCTCCAGCAGCATGCTGGGGATATTTTCTCTGTCCAGAAATTCCTTCATATAAGGATAGTCAAAATCGTGAGGGTCACAGAATTTCAGCAGGAGGAATACAACACCCCGGGCATTATTTCTTCTGACCATCTCTACTATGTTCTCCCCCCTGACCGTGTTTGACATATGCTTTGCGGGACATATCTGTCTTTCGATATACCTGTCCGCAATTGCCGCGACAGGATCACCATCCGTACCAGTCAGTCCCTCAAAATATCTGGAGCCAGTGCAGAGGTCGTCCCATACGACAACGCCTCCCGATTTCTCGAAAATGGTATAAATATCGGGGTGGTCGCATATACTGCCGGTCAGTACAATCCTCTTTCCCCCAGTGCCCGTAGAAAATTCTTTTTCCTCCAGCATTTCTATAACTTCGGGAAGTCTTCCCAGCAGATAGTCTCTGTCCATTATCATGGAGCCCTTGACTATTGCATGCAGATCACTGCCCGTCAGGATGCCGGGATCCGTGGAACGTAATTCGTAAATGGTCTTGAGACAGCTGCGTATCATGTTGTACTTTTCTATTGATTCCTCCAATGCCCTGTCGGTTATCGTGACACCCATGCCTTTCTCCAGATCAGCCCTGAATCTCTGGAGGACATCTTTCATGTATTCTCTCGCGCTTTCGGTGTTCAACTTCACGGGAAGGACAACATCCGCGAAAAAACCGAAATTTGTGTTGAGACGCCAGATATCGGAAAGCCTCTGAATGGTGTCGCAGGTATGTGGAAACACCGTACCGTCAAGAAAGTCCAGTCTCCCCGAAAGCGCGTCTTCAAGCGCGCCTCTCGCGAGAGAACAAGTATAGGATTGCAGATGCGCGTCGGCCAGGGTAATATTCCCCTCCGTACCGAAAAGCCTCACAGGATGAATCCCCGCCGCGAGAATGATCTCTTCCGGAGTATAGGAACAAAAATATCCCAAGACCTTTCTTCCTCTGTCTTTCAGCTTCCTGATATAATTTCCGGCGTCTGATACCGCCTCGTAAAAATCACTTAATTTTTCCATACGCGCTCCCTCTTTTCCCCTTCCAGGCACATAAGCAGACGGAAGACTGGTAACATATTGCAGTACAACTGTCACCTGTTTTTCGTATTGACTTTTTCATTATAAAAAGGCAGAGAAAACCAGTCAACAAAATTTGAAGCTCCCCACAGTAGGAAATGCGCTCGCTGCTCAATTCAAGGAGGATGGTGGCATGTATGAAAAAAAGCCGTGGCTGAAATTCTATGAAGACGTTCCTGAAACCCTTGATTATCCCAGGATCAGCATGTTTGAGTCCCTTATGCGTTCGGTCAGGGAATATCCTGATTCCATAGCCTACGATTTCATTGGATATACTTGTACATACAGGGAATTTGCCAAAGAGATAGAAAGATTTGCCGCCGCCCTGGCGGCTATTGGCCTTAAGAAGGGCGACCGTATTACTATCTCCATGCCCACAACGCCACAGGGAATTATCTGTTTTTACGCAGCAAACAAACTCGGCGCGGTGGCAAGTATGATTCATCCTCTTTCCACCGCCGGCGAAATAGAATTTTATCTGAATATCAGCAAAAGTACATTTGCCATAACCCTTGACGCCTTCTACGGCGTCTTCAGCAAGATCCTCGACAATACCGGCGTTAAAACCATCATCCTGACAAAAATGGGGGATTACCTTTCTCCCTTGAAAAAATTCGGATTCTATATTGTCATGGGGAGAAAGATACCGAAGATCTCCGGGGATTCAAGGGTCAGGTGGTGGAAAGATCTGATGAAGGAAAATTACCCTCCGGCGCCTGAAACCAAAGTGGACACGGACGATCTTGCGGTAATCCTCTACAGCGGCGGCACCACAGGCGTGCCGAAGGGTATCATGCTCTCCAATATGAATTTCATAAGCGAGGGTATGCAGGTAGCGGAGTGGGGAAAAATGAAAGAGGTAGAAGGTGGCGCTTCTATTCTCGCCATTCTTCCCATATTCCACGGTTTCGGCCTGGGAGTATGCGTGAATGCCGCTTTTATGGGAGGGGCCAAGAGCATTCTTGTACCTACCTTTACACCCGAAACAGTTGCAAAGCTTATCAAAAACAAGAAGCCCTCCTTTATGGTGGGGGTCCCAACCCTGTACGAAGCCCTCAGCCGCAACTCCGATTTCAGGAGCGCTGATCTCAGTTGTCTGAAGGCCACATTCAGCGGAGCTGACACACTTCCAAGGGTGGTAAAAGAGGAATTCGAGGAAACAGTCCGCAGTGGCGGAGGCAATGTAAAACTCCTTGAAGGTTACGGCCTGACCGAAGCGGTTACCGCCATTATGGCTACTCCCATAAATGATTACAGAGAGGGAAGTGTCGGCGTGCCCTTCCCGGATATGCTGGCAAAAGTGGTAAAGCAAAGCAGCACAGAGGAGGTGACGCCAGGCGAGGACGGAGAGCTGTGTGTCAGCGGTCCAGCGGTTATGCTTGGATACCTCGATCAGCCGGAAGAAACTGCCAATACTCTGAAAAAACATTCCGACGGAAGAATATGGCTCCATACCGGTGATATTGCCAGCATGGACGAAGATGGGTTTTTCTATTTTAAACTGAGGCTGAAAAGAATGATAAAGTCATCGGGGATAAACGTATATCCCGCGCAGGTGGAAGAGATTCTCTATGCCCACCCGGATGTGGCGGATGCCTGTGTTATAGGAGTACCTGACAGGGTACAGGTGGAAAAGGTCAAGGCCTTCGTGGTCCTGAAAAACCCCTCAAGGGAGACGGAGGAGATGAAGGAAGAACTCATGGCTCATTGCAGAAAATCCCTGATTAAATGGAGTTGCCCGAGGGAAGTGGAATTCCGCAGTGAACTTCCGCACACCCTTATCGGAAAGATAGCATACAAGAAACTCGAAGAGGAGGAAATCGAAAACCTGAGGGCAAAAGGTGAATATACGGGAGAATGAGGCAAGAGAGCAGCCATATGGTTGAGGCTATCCGCAATAAACAGCAAGGAATGTCCCGACGAGTCGGGATTCAATTCAGGGGCAAACGCGGTTTTGACCTTTTTCTTAGTATACAGGGGTTTCTTCTTATGGATCCGGGAATTCAGGTTTTTCTTTTGACAGAAATGCCATGATCCCGTGATAGCATTCACCGGAAGCGATAAGGTTTGCGGCCTCTTTGGTTTCCAGATCAAGGGCGTCTTTCAGCGGCAGATCGGGGGTTTTTCTGATTACCTTGAGTGCATGCCTTACGGCGCGTGGACCATTTCCGGCAATGATCTCCGCCAGGGCAATCGAATCTTCAAGAGTCTTCCCCTGTTCACTGATACGATTTACAAGTCCGAGTTTGAGGGCCTCCTCCGCCGTGACCTGGCGCGCGGAAAGTATCAGATCCGCCGCAACCGAGGGACCGACAAGACGCGTCAGCGAAACCCCGCCGCCCCAGTCCGTCATAAGTCCCAGACGAACTTCCGAGAAACATATGACAATACCCCGGTCAGCAATCCTTAAATCGCAACGAGTGGCAAGTTCCGCTCCCCCACCATAGGCAATTCCGTTCATGGCGGCAATAACCGGAACTGGTACTGAAACCAGTCTATCAACAATGCCACGGATTCTCCGCATCACTATCTCCACAGGCCTGCTGTCGTTATTCTGAACAGCACTTATCAAACCGGAAACCTGGGGATTATCGGAATTGACGTCAAATCCCGCGCAAAAGGCCTTGTCTCCCGCACCGGTCACAATCACCGCACGGGGTAGATTCTCTTCCAGTTTCAAAACAACATCTTCGAGACCGTTCCACATCTCTTCATTGAAGGCATTTCTCCGCCCGGGCCGGTCAAGTGTAACGATTGCGATATGCCCCTCCCGCTTTAAGCGGACGCCATTTTCTGACATTGTTAGCCCTTTTCCTCTTTCAAAGAATATATCTACAAATGAAGTGAATTCCCGAACCTGTTCAGATACACGCACTCATCAAGACTTTTACGAGGTCGACCGGTTTCTGTTGTAAACGGCTTTCCAACAGGTATAGACACCACAACTTCATACCCTTCCGGAACTGCCAGAAGCTGTCTGCACGTGTCGTGATCCATCAACCCCACAACAACCGTTCCCAGTCCCAGCTCATAGGCCCTGAGACAGAGGTTCTGAACCGCCACCCCGAGGTCAAACATAAACCACTCAGAGAATTTCGTTTTATCTTCTCCACCCTTCGTCCCGGAAACACCCGTCTTTGCACAGACGACAATCAATGCTGATGCAAACATGGAACATTTTGTTGCCGAGTTTCCACGGGAATAGGTTTCCGTTACCTTTTTTATAAGATCACGGTCTCTCACCACAATGAATTCCCATACCTGCGTATTCGCCCATGACTGCGCAAGTCGTGCCGCGTTGAGTATTTCCCCGATTTCTTCATCGGCTACATAATAATCCGTGAATTTTCGGATACTTCTTCTATTGGTTACAGCTTCCATGAGTTCCATGTAAAATCACCTCTTCCATGAATATGCGCCTGCATCTATGATTCTGTTTATTAATGGTCCTTTCGCCCAATCTCTGCGTTATGCTCAGAAAATAATCCTCGAAATATCAACTATATGCCTGTGGTTATTTTCTTCGCATGCCTTGATCCTGAACGAAAATCCTCATAAATCAACAGAATCATCTATGAACACAAATTTATTTTTTGTCAAGGGAAAATCGTTCGAACTTGCAGATACCGGCGGTACCGCAATGCGACAGAAAGTCGCAGACGGCAACCGCCGGTCAAATCAAATACAACACAAAAACATGTAAAGTCCCGGCAGCTTTCCTATGCCCGGACACTTATGAATCGACCTGCCTAAAAACTGAATCTGACGCCCATGAAGATATTGTGGCTACCGTATTCTGCTTCCATTTTACCCTCTCCATTTTCAAAAGTGGGATCTGCGGTCGCGAAGTATCGATAACTGACATCCAGTGTTACGTTTTCAGTGAAGGCATACCCGACACCGGCCACAAACTGATAAGCGAATACCGTATCATCTTCACTAATATCTCCTTCGCCTGAGGCTTCAAATTCAACCTTGGCGGCACCGATACCGGCTCCGGCATATGGCGTGAAATTTGTGCCGGTCTCAAAGTCTACAAAACAGTTCAGCAAGAGGCTCATTGCAGTTATATCACCCGAAACTGAAAACTCCCCTTCCCCTGGTGCTGAGATAGTATCAAAATCATTCTTGCGATATCCAGCCTCTGCCTCAACACGTATCATGCCAAAATCGTATCCGCCGGATATGCCTGCACCATATCCAGTATCAAAGCTCAGAGTGGCTTCCTCCACGCCTTCCGAGAGATCGGCGTCATTGAGAAAAGTAACTCCGACCTGGGGGGTAACATAAAAATTCCCAGCCGCAAAAGCAGGAGAACACATTAAGACAAACAACACACAAACAAACCCGGTAAAAATCTTTCTGTTCATTTCTTCCTCCCTTAATCTAATTGTTCTTATTTTATCTTCCCATCTTCACGCTTAGAAAATGAGAGCCCAGTAAATAGATCGTAGTGTATTTTACATTATGAGCCATTGTCAAGAATTGATTGATGCACCCGTAAAAAGTCTTTCAATGTGTCATTTCGAACGAATGTGAGAAATCTTTGCGATGTAACATTCTAAAAATACAGGGTTTCTCCCTGTGGTCGAAATGACACGTTTGTCGAATTTGACTTTTTACGAAACCATCAAATCTAATACTGTCGTAAAATATCGACAATGAGATCATCAATAAATGACTCTGGCTTTTTCGGTTCAATTACGTTATCTTTCTTAACAATGTGCATATTTTTTCAGGGAGACAGGATAAGATGAAAGAAAAAAGAAAAACACTGGTAAGC
>JAGGXJ010000026.1 GCA_021163105.1 Syntrophobacterales bacterium | reverse complement strand
CTCTCTTCATGGTGTGTGTATCCTTTCTTTTTGATGTTTGAAAGTATCCGGGGTTCCATTCGCATGGCCCCGGAAGGATACACCACCTAATATCTCATACACAACTTTTAGCTATAGCTCCTATGTTGTTATTGTGCCCCCTTCTCGCCCTCATCTGGAGACAACATACAAACAAGGGAACATGGGCGGGCGCAATTCTTGCCGCTTCAGGCCTCTACTTCTTGAGTATTACAGAGCAATTCACCATCGACTTTGGCGATTTTCTGGTGCTTCTGGGGGCGTTTTGCTTTGCAGCTCATGTGCTTGTAATCGGATGGCTTTCTCCGAAAATGGATTCTCTCAGGCTCGCCTTTATTCAATACGCCGCTGTTTCCCTTATCAGTCTGATCATAGCATTCGTTGTCGAAGATGTTTCGCTCAACGGAATTTTGCAGGCTGCTGTTCCCATATTCTACGGAGGGGTTATGTCGGTAGGAATCGCCTACACGCTTCAGGTAATCGGCCAGAAAACGGTCCATCCGGCACATGCGTCTATCTTGCTGAGCCTTGAAGCGGTATTCGCGGCCTTCGGAGGATGGCTGATTTTGAGTGAGGTTATGACATTCCGGCAATTGTCAGGCTGTGCGCTCATGCTTTCGGGGATGCTCATCTCACAGCTCTGGGGATATTTCGTGTATATTCGGGCGGGCAAAAAATAATTATTATAAAACTGTTCACAGGGATTGATTCTGTGGTAGCCGGAGCAGGTGGGCAACAATTTGTAAATCCAGGTGTATGAAGGGGTTATTCATGAATAGTGATTCTGTAGTTTTTCTCAACGGAAGATTCGTAAAATGGTATGAAGCAACGGTGCATATCATGTGTCACGGCTTCGGACGAGGTTCGGCAATCTTCGAGGTGCTTGGTTTCCATAATACTCAAAAGGGACGTTTTATCTTCAGGCTTGATGACCATATCAACCGCCTGTTCGATACGGCGAAACTGCTCGACATGGAACTTCCCCTTTCAAGAAAAAATCTTCACGATGCGGTCAGGGAAACGGTACAAAAAAACACACCCGGAGAGGGCTTTATCAAAATCATCGGCTTCTTTCCGCAGATATCCTTTGAAACGACCTATCCCCGGAAGATGCTCGATCTGGCCATCTTCACTCTCAGCCCCGAAATGGACCTGCCGGGCCCTGATTTACCCTTGAAAGAGGGCGTCTCCGTCTGCATTTCCAAGTGGACGAAACTCAGCCCCCGGATGGTACCCACGGAGGCAAAGGTTGCCGCCAACTACCTGAATGGTATTATGGCGAGAAACGATGCAAAAGATCAAGGCTTCAATTTCGCAATTATGTGCGATGATTAGGGGTTCCTTGCAGAGGGGGCCACGGAATCGATATTTCTGATTAAGGGAAACACCCTCATAACACCATCACTCGGCACGATATTAAACGGTATTACGAGACGCTCAATCCTTGAAGCGGCAAGGGTATCTGGCATCAAGACCGTGGAAGATAAACTGTCCAGGGATATCATTTACGAGGCCGACGAGGTTTTTCTCTCCGGCACGCCGAAAAAGATTCTCCCCGTAAAGAGAATAGAAGATCATCTCTTTGAAGAAATTCCGGGACCCATGACGAAAAAACTTTCAGATCTTATGAATGAAATTGTTTCCGGCGAAGACGATCGCTTCAGCAGATGGCTCTATCCTGTATGAATTTGAACTGAAATACCCTCGACTATAAGTCGAGGGGCTTAAGAGGGGTCGATTGAGAATCGACTGTTATCAACCATCGGCTCCAAAATATCAGGGGGTTAGGTCATTTCAGGCTTAACCCCTTTTCTTGTGTTGCCATTTTATCCCGCTATAGTCCCGCATTTTTTGTTTGTAATCGTCTTCTCGAATAAACCGGATAAACTGACTTATTATGGCTGCATTGAGTATAGCTCTTATCTAAATTAATTGAATGAGGCAAATTCATTATAGTTATAATTCATGCTTGCTTATAGATATTGCTTATGGTATTTATCTTGCATGGATAGAGCTCTGAAAAATGTTACCATCCAGCAGATGGAATCTCTGGTCAACCTTGTTGAAGAAAGAAGTTTCAGCAGGGCAGCCAAAAAAATGTGCCTTACACAGCCTTCTCTTACAAAACACATAAAGAATCTGGAGGAAGAGACAGATGCTCGGGTAGTAGAAAGAAAAAATACCGGAGCTGTGCTTACACCGGAAGGAAGAATCCTCTATGAATGCGCGAAGCGGATGTTCAAACAGATTGGTGACGCGGGAGAAAAGATATCAAGGATGAAAGAAAGCGAATCGGGAAGTGTGTATATATCCGCAAGTTCCATCCCCGCCACATATATTCTTCCCCGTGCCTTGAAGGCCTTCAAGGATAGCCATAGCGATATTCAGTGTCACGTCAAAGCGAGCGACAGTGATTCGGCCCTCGGAATGATACTCGATGATGAGGCTGAGATAGGATTTGTGGGAAGAGATATCGTTCACAGGCAATTGAATACGATACCCCTCTGGAAGGACAGGCTCGTTCTGATAACTCCCGCATCTCACAGGTGGCACGGGAGAGAG
This sequence comes from Syntrophobacterales bacterium, assembly GCA_021163105.1. GTDB lineage: Bacteria > Desulfobacterota > Syntrophia > Syntrophales > UBA2210 > UBA2210. The sequence goes on along the minus strand of JAGGXJ010000026.1, from coordinate 27,904 downwards.
AAAGTATCCCCGGATGAAATCTCGAAAGAACCCTTCGTGTCAAGGGAACGGGGTTCCGCCACACGCAAGGTGCTGGAAGAATACCTCCATAAAAATACGAATCTGGATCTTTCCGGATTCAATATTGCCTGTGAAATGGGAAGCTCGGAAGCGATTAAAGAAGCTGTTCTGGACGGCCTGGGGATATCAATAATCTCCATCCACGCGGTAAAACGCGAGATAGGGAGCGGTCTGCTTCTTGAAATACCGATTGAAGGTTGTTCCATTGAAAGAAAATTTTATATAATATATAAGACAGGTTTTGGCATGATGAAGCACCATGGGGTGTTTCTTGATTTTATAAAAGATTACGAGTTGGACACACACCATGAAAAATAGAATCTTCTACTACAGCACAAACAGGGATCTCGACAATATAAACGGTATCGCTCCTTTCAGGAAAAAGGTGACTTTCAGCGAAGCGCTTCTCCAGGGACAGGCGCCGGACGAGGGTCTTTATATGCCAGACAGCATTCCTCGTATATCACTTGGAGATATCCTGTCGCTTAAAGACAAGCCCTATATTGAGGCGGCCATGCTGGTCACCGGAGCATTTCTGGACAGTGAAATAAATGCCGGGATTTTGCGAAAAATCATAGAAGATTCGTATCCCTTTGACGTTCCTCTGCAGAGGATAACCGATCGCAAATACATTATGCGTCTCGACCTGGGACCGACTGCATCTTTCAAGGATTTTGCCGCGCGTATGATGGCGCGCTTAATGAGTCATTTCCGTGATAAAAAAAAGATATTGAATGTACTGGTCGCGACTTCGGGAGATACGGGCAGCGCCGTCGGAGAGGCATTCAAGGGTGTCGAAGGGGTCGATGTGAATATCCTTTACCCGAAGGGTGAAGTAAGTGGAAGGCAGAAAAAACAGCTTGACACAATCGGTGATAATGTTCGCGCTATCTCTATTAATGGAAAATTTGATGATTGCCAGGATCTTGTCAAGCAGGCATTTTCAGATCCCTCACTTGATTATTTATCCTTCACCTCGGCAAATTCCATAAATTTCGGAAGAATACTCCCGCAGATGGTCTACTATTTCTATGCCTACGCGCAGCTCTGCCGGGATGGAGAAAGCATCGTTGTGTCGGTTCCCTCGGGAAACTTTGGAAACGCGCTGGGATGCGAATACGCAAGACGCATGGGTCTGCCGGTAAAAAGATTGATCATGCCCACAAATGAAAATTACGAGTTTCCACGATTCCTGAAAGAGGGAACATATGAAAAGTTATCTCCATCGCTGGCATGTATCTCAAACGCCATGAATGTGGGTCATCCCAGCAATTTAGCCCGTTTCTTTGAATTATACAGCGGAACAGTGGACAGGACGGGAACGGTTTACAGGTATCCAGATATCGATGCGATGAGAAAAAATATCTTTTCTGTAAGCATATCTGATGAAGAAACAAAAAAATGCATTAAGAAAACATATGAAAGATATGGTATAATTTTGGAACCTCACGGTGCGGTGGGATGGCGCGGGCTTGAAATATATCTTGAGCAATATGGCGATTTCCCGCTCTGCGTGTCGCTGGAAACAGCGCATCCCGCAAAATTTCCGGACGAGATTGTGGAACTTCTCGGCATCACGCCCGGGGTACCGGACAGCATGAAGGGAATTGACGAAAGAAAAGGCAGACCGGCAGAATTGCCTGCAGATTACAAAATGTTCAGAGAATATCTCCGGGACAATCTGAGATCGGCAGTATAGAGAATCTGCTTTTGAATCCGGTACATATTTAAGGGAGGTTATGTATATTTGAAAAACAACGCAAACAGCCTGTTAAAAAACGACGGTTTCTACAGGACAATTATCGAAACGGTGAAAGATATAACCACCGTGTGGGACATGAACCTTACTCTTGTTTATGTAAGCCCATCTGTTAATGATCTCCTTGGCTATAATAGTGAAGAAGTAAATGAAATTTTAAGCCATTGGAAGAAATCCGACTTAACACGCATAATGACACCAGCAACTATGAACACTCTTCTTGAGGGAATAAACAGAAGAATAAATGAATATGATAAATTGGATGCATCTGAACTGCGACATCCCGTGGAGTTGGAACTGATCAGAAAAGACGGTTCCACCATATGGACAGAAACCATAAGCAGCTTCCTGAGAAACAGCGACGGAGAACGCACCGGTTTTTTCTCCATTACCAGAGATATCAGTAAACGTAAACATAACCAGGAGATGCTGCTGGAAAGCGAAGAGAAATACCGGAGCATACTCGAAAGTATCGAGGAGGGATATTTCGAGGTCGACCTTGCCGGAAATTTCACATTTTTCAATGACACACTGTGCAGGATGTCGGGCTATTCACGGGAAGAATTGATGGGCATGAACAACAGGGAATATACATCCCCGGAAACAGCAAAGCAGCTCTATAAAACCTTCAGCGAAATATATGTTACGGGAAAACCGGTAAAAATTGTGGATTATGAAGTTATACTAAGAAACAAGAGTACACACATTTACGACCTGTCCGTCTCTCTGATACAGAGCCAATCAGGCAAACCCGCAGGATTCCGTGGGGTCGCCCGTGATATCACAAAGCGCAAGGCAAGGGATCGGGAGTTGAAAGAAAGTTATGACAAATTACAGAATATACTGGAAGAGACAATAAGGACGCTGGCGTTCACAGTCGAAGTAAGAGATCCCTACACTGCCGGTCATCAACGACGTGTGGCAGAACTCTCTTACGCTATTTCCGTGAAGATGGGACTTTCACCGGAAGAAGTGAGAGGGGTAAAAATGGCGGCACTTATACATGATGTCGGCAAGATCAAGGTTCCCGCCGAAATCCTGAGCAAGCCGGGCCGGCTTACTCCAAACGAGATGGATCTGATCAAGACTCATCCCCGGGTAGGCAGTGATATATTGAGAAAGATAGAATTCCCATGGCCGATATCAGAGTTTGTGCTTCAACACCACGAGAGGATAAACGGTTCAGGATATCCTCAGGGTATCACCGGAAAAGAGATGCATCCCGAGGCAAAGATTATCGCAGTGGCCGACGTAGTTGAAGCAATGGTGTCCCATCGTCCTTATAGACCGGCCCTGGAGATGAGCAAAGCTATCGAGGAAATCTCACATCATAAGGGAACCCTCTACGATGCCAAAGTGGTGGAAGCCTGCCTGTCGCTCCTTACCGAGGAGGGATTTACGTTCACACAGTAAAGCATTATTGTAATCACTCAGGTGGACAGGCTGTAGGCTGTTAGATAAAAACGGAAATACTGCAAATAGTTAGAGCTTTGCATAATGTCATTCCGAGAAGAGTAGCGACGAGAAATCTTAATGATTCAAATTTGTTAGGCTCCCTGCGGTCGAAATGACAAATTACGGTATTTGTGCAAAGATCTCCACTCTTTAACTGTGAACCGTGAACTGTGAACTGTGAACTTGAGTAATTCCAATTGAGTCATTGGCAGAGACATGCTACCGTGTCATAATATATCTCTGTTCACTTTCCGGAACATACCATCTGATAAAGTCATATCCGATGCCGATGGGAGCGGGTTTTATTCCGCGGAAACGGCTGCTGATGATAGGAAGCGCGTCCGGAACATACAGAAAAGTGTATGGCTGTTCCTCAGCAAGTATTTCCTGGATCCTGTCATAACATCTTTTCCTTTCAGTTCTGTTAAAAGTCCCCCTTCCCTTCTCGAGCAGTTTATCCACCTCTTTGTTTTTGAAAGATATGAAATTCAGTTCCCCCGGTTTTGTCTTGCTCGAATGCCACACATCATAAAGATCAGGATCAAGGGTAATGGTCCATCCCAGAATTGTCGCGTCGAATCTTTTTTTGTTAATAAACTCATTGATAAAAGCGGCCCATTCAATAACCCTGATCTTCACCTCTATGCCTATATCAGACAGTCTTCTCTGGATAATTTCGGCGCACTTTGCCCTTACTTCATTTCCCTGGTTTGTTACAATCTCAAAAGCAAAGGGTCTGCCGTCACAATCCAGCACATCGTCTCCATCGGAATCTTTCCATCCGACCTCTGCCAGAAGCTCTTTCGCCTTACGCGGATCGTAAGGATAACGCTTGACATCGGAGTTGTACGGCCATGTCCCCGGCTTGAAGGGTCCTGTAGTTTCCTGCCCCAAACCAAGCAGAACACCTTCAACTATCTCTTTTTTATCAATAGCATAACTGATAGCCTGCCTGACCCGTCTGTCACGGAAAAGAGGGTTTTTCAGATTATAGCCAAGATAGGTATAGGAAAATGACAGATAGCGATACTTATTGAAATTATTCCGAAACAGGTTGTTTTCCGTCTGTCTGGTGTACTGAAGCGGAGTCAGGCTCATCCTGTCTATTCCCTTCGCACGAAGTTCCAGAAACATGGTGGCCATATCCGGGATAATTCGCATAATGTATCCATCAATATAAGCCCTTCCTTCAAAATAATCAGGATTAGAGATGAGCACTATTTTTTGACCGGTTTTCCATTCCTTGAACATATATGGTCCCGTGCCTATCGGGTGACGCGCAAGCGACGTCGTTGTTATATCCGTCCCTTTCAGCAGGTGCCTGGGAAGCACGGAGGCGCTCCAACTTGTAAGGGCGGGGGCAAAGGGTTCTCCGTAGATAACACGAAAGGTGTAAGGGTCGATAACCTGCGCGCTCTTTACCCTGAGAAAGTCTCCCGCGTACGCGGTAGGCGTCCTGGGATCTATGGTAAGCCTGTAGGTGAACAGAACATCATCAGCGGTAAATGGATGTCCGTCATGCCATCTGACACCCTTCCTTAAATGAAAAGTAATCTCCAGACCATCATCGGAGATATCCCACGATTTTGCAAGATCGCCTACCATCTTCATGTTCTTGTCATATTTCACAAGACCATTAAAGATCATACCTGCAATACTGTGAGATGCACTGTCCGAAGAGAGTATGGGAATGAGGTTGGAGGCATCTCCTATCGAGCCTTCAACCATAATGCCCCCATAAGCGGCAATGGCTGTTGATGACTCCCCCGCATGTGAGTCGCCTCCCGGTTTACCCTCACAACCATACAGTGACAACAGGGTGATTATAATAATTACCGGCATAATACGGTTTATACATGCCGTGACAGGCTTACAAAGCATATCTCTCACATCTGATAAATCGAATTTGGTGTTGATAATACAATATGATCTGTTATATTACGTATAAATCGATAATACAAGAGGGGGGTGGTTTTTGCGTGAAAAGGCAAATTCTTATTGTGGAAGATGAGCGAGTTGTCGCCATGGATATCCATAACAGATTGCAGGGTATGGGGTATGGCGTTGCCGCCATTGTCCCTTCCGGAGAGAAAGCCGTCAGGAAAACGGCGGAACTGCGCCCGGACCTGATATTGATGGATATAACATTGGGAAAAGGCATAGACGGCGTAGAAGCCGCAAATCGGATTCACGCCAAATATAATATACCGGTGATATATCTCTCTTCCAACATCACCGAAGACCGAATGGAACAGATAAAAGAGACAAGCCCTTTTGGGTTTATCATCAAGCCTTTTGAAGATAAAAGTCTACGCATTACCATAGAAATGGCCATCTACAGACACCGGATGGAAGAAACACTGAGTCGAAATGAAGAAAAGTACCGCACCATCCTGGAAAATATCGAGGAGGCGTATTTCGAGGTTGATCTCGCTGGAAATTTCACATTTTTCAATGACGCACTGTGCAAATTAGCAGGGTTGCCAAGGAACGAACTGCTGGGAATGAGTAATCTGCGATATGTCAACTCCGAAACTGCGAAGAAAATGTATGAAACATTCAACGAGGTATATCGGACGGGGAAACCTGCAAAGGTAGAGGACTATGGAATTATCAGGATGGATGGAATCGAAAAAACCATCTCTCTGTCCGCATCCCTTATAAAAGATTCATCCGGTAATTTCGAGGGGTTCCGTGGAATCGCCAGGGATGTTACCGAACACAAGCTCGCAGAAGAGACAGTGCGCAAAAGCGAAGAAAGATACCGCGCACTATTCGAAAACAATCCGATTGAAACTATAATCGTGGACAACAAAGGAACAATAACGGGATATAATCATGAAAAGGTAAAGTCGGGCGACAGACTGCCCAAGCTCGGAGACGTTATGTACAGGGACTATGCCGGAAAATACAAGGATGATATGTACTCCGAGCTTATGGAATGTATCAGGTCGGGTGTATCAAAAGAATTTTCCGATAAACAGTACGGTGACAAATTCCTGTATATAAAAATATCCCCCTTCCCCGAAGGGGCGATTATAACATCAATAAATATGACCGGGAGAAAGAGGGCAGAGGAAAAACTTTCCCATATGGCCACTCATGATCCACTCACCGGACTGCCCAACCGGTTATTGTTTAACGATCGTTTATCGCTTGAACTGGCCCACGCGCAACGCCGCAGCAAAAAACTGGCTGTAATGTTGCTCGACCTGGATAATTTTAAGGACATAAACGATTCCTGGGGACATACCGTGGGGGACAAAGTACTAAAAAGTGTCGGCAAGCGTCTCCTTGGGTTCCTGCGCAGGAGTGACTCAATTGCCCGAATGGGGGGGAATGAATTTCTGATACTGTTGCCGGAAATAGAGCGGGGAGAAGACGCGGACACAATCGCCCTGAAAATACTGGATGCCTTCAAAGACCCTTTTATTATAGGCGCAAAAGAAATTTACACAACCACCAGTATCGGTATTGCCATCTATCCTGACGATGGTGTCAGCCCGGACATGTTGATGAAGAATGCCGATATGGCCATGTACAGCGTAAAAAAGCAGGGGCGCAACGACTGCATGCGGTACGATCCAGACATGTCCTCTGTCGTTCATCAAAAAGATCTATTGACAATAGGATGAATTTAAACTACAAAATCCCCCCAAACCGACTGTTGAAAAAGCTGACTGTCATGTCCTTCAATAGTCTCAATATATACTCAGGAGAATAAAAGTGAATGAAGCTTTGGCTGTAACATCAACAGATCTTGGAAGACATTTTCACGGAAACGTACTCGACATGATACTGGGCTCCGGACCCATGGTTCAATTCGTGCTCCTGCTGCTCCTTTTCTTTTCCGTGGTCTCCTGGGCGATCATCCTGATGAAATACAGGGTTATTAAAAAGTCCAAGAGAGAAAATGGTATGTTCCTGGACAGGTACATGAAAATTAATAAATTGTCGGAAGTCTTTCCCGAATCGAAGAGATTCAGATATTCTCAGCTTGCCGAGGTATTCAGGGCGGGTTATACCGAACTCGTCAAAGTCGCCGGAATCAGAAAGGAAGCTTTCTCAGATGCAGATTCCGAAACCCCATGGTCTCCGGAGATGAGGGGGCTGGATAATATTGAAAGGGCTCTGAACAGGGCGTGCGATTCCGAAACGACAAAGCTGGAAAGCTCCCTGGGATTTCTCGCCACCACGGGAAGCGCCTGTCCTTTCATAGGGCTTTTCGGAACCGTTTGGGGCATAATGAATGCGTTCAAGGGTATCGGGGTAAAAGGTTCCGCCACACTGGCGGTAGTCGCTCCTGGAATATCAGAGGCTCTGATAGCTACCGCTGCCGGCCTGGCAGCGGCTATACCCGCGGTGATTTTCTATAACTACTATGCAAATCAGGTGAGAACAATGACGGTGGAAACAGACAGTTTCTCTTCGGAATTTCTCAACATAGTAGAAAGATATTATGCAAAGAGCATCCACAAATGAGATATTCAAGAAATCGAAGAAACACCGCAACGCAGTCCATATCAGATATCAATGTCACACCCCTTGTCGACGTTATGCTGGTACTGTTGATAGTCTTTATGGTTACCGCTCCCATGTTGCAGATGGGGATAGATGTCAACCTCCCCCGGGTAAAGGCCAAGACCGTGGATGTCGGCGAGGAAAAGCTCATATTGACGATAAATAACAAAGAAGAAATATTTATAAACAAATACAAGACATCCATAACAGGCCTGAAGACCAAGCTGGAAAGCATTTTCTCCTCCAGGATAGACAGAGAGATATTCATGCGCGCGGATGAGAAAGTTCCTTACGGGTTTGTTGTTCGTGTTATGTCTGAGGTACGGAAGGCCGGCGTAGACAAGTTGGGAATGATTACAGAATCTCCGAAGGAATAGGCATGACTTTTTTATTGGAAGTGCTGGAGAGAAATCACGGTGACACCATGAGTTTGAACAACATGATCGTGCTCTCTTTTCTACTCCATGCCCTTATCCTTTCAATTATATTTTTTTCTCCATCCCTGCCAAATCCCAGGTGGACATTCGGACCATCATATACCGTGGATCTGGTAAGTCTTCCCTCAAGTTCCGCAGAGGTCAGATCTCCCGGGGCAACATCCAGAGAAGCGGTAGGGTTGAATCGCAAAAATCACTCAATAATAATAAAAAAAGAGACCGCGAGAAGCCTGCATGTCCCAGTCCGTAAAACAGAAATTCACAGGAAAAGCACCTCTGGAAATGCCGATACAGCAATAGAAGGTATAAAAAAGAGAGTTGCATCGACCACAAAAGGGTCCCATTCATCAACCTCTCGTGGCCATTCCGAGATGAATATAAAGATGAAGGTGTATTATTCTATTGTCTGGTCTATGATAAAAGAAAAATGGGCTCTGCCTGAAGGCATATTACCCAATGACAACATTGAAGCAATCGTAGAAGCAAAGATTTTGAGAAACGGCAGTGTGTCCAACCTGAGTTTCGAAAAAAACTCCGGTAACAGGTATTTTGATGAATCGGCCATAAAGGCAATCAAGAAAGCGGCACCTTTTCCTCCTCTCCCCGAATGGCTGAACGAAAGATACATTGATCTGGGAATAAGGTTCCGCTCATCTGAACTATAAAGATCGGGAATCAGATAATCCACCCCGCAATTCCAGAGGAGTTCCGGGAACCAATAACTGTTTTGGATTGTGAGAGAGATAATGCGTAAAATAACAGGTTTCCTCATTTTTTTGCTGGTTTTCTGGTGCAGTTCCACCGCCTGCGGAAAGGTGTATATAGATATAAACTCTCCCGCATTCCAGAAGTTCCCCGTAGCGATACCTGAATTCAAGAACCTGGGAAAGACAGGGGCTGAGGAGAAGCTGTCCGTGTGGTTTGCGGATCAATTGTCCCGTACCCTGAAGATCACAGGTTTCTTCAAGATAATCAGCAAAGACGCCTTCCTCGAAGATCAGAACAGCTCCGGGATAACCACCGGGGAAATCGACTTCTCCAACTGGTCAAGTATCGGTTCTGACTTTCTGATAAAAGGTGGGATAAGTTACAGTGGCAAAAAGCTTGCCGTAGAGTTCCGTCTCTTCGACACCATTGAGGGAAAACTTATTACAGGCAAAAAATACTGGGGAAGACCGGAAGAAAAGAAGACCATGGTTCTCAAATTTGCGGACGAGATACTAATGGCACTCACCGGTAGAGGTGGTGTTTTTGATACAAAGATAGCCTTTGTCGGAAGAAAGGGCAACCGTTCTGAAATATATACAATAAATTTCGACGGTTCTGATCCCGTCAGGATAACCACCTATAATTCTCTCACACTTTTGCCACGCTGGTCACCGGACGGATCAAAGATATCCTTCACATCTTACAAGGCCGGAAATCCCGATTGCTACATCACAAACCCGATAAGCAGAAAGACAAAAAGGGTATCCCGTTTCAGTGGCTTGAATCTGCTCACCTCCTGGTCTCCTGATGGAAAGAAAGTCCTTCTTGTTCTCAGCAAGAATGGAAGTGACGATATCTACATCAAGCATCTCGACAGTGGCAGACTTCAGCGTCTGACAAAGAATCGTTCCATAGATGTATCTCCGATGTGGTCACCGGACGGACGTAAAATAGCCTTCGTATCAAACCGTTCCGGATCTCCACAGATATTTGTTATGGATTCGGAAGGAAAAGCCTTAAGAAGATTGACCTTCGAGGGTTCCTACAACTCATCACCCTGCTGGTCTCCGGATGGGACCAGAATAGCTTATGAGGGATCGTCGAACGGCTGTTTCCAGATATTTTCCATTGGAGAAAACGGGGACAATCCCACGCAGCTTACCTTTGAAGCGGGAGGAGGAGAATCGCCTTCCTGGTCACCGGATGGAAGGTATCTGACTTTTTCTTCGAAGAGAGACGGACGGGAAAGGATATGTGTTATAAACTCCAATGGATTGAATCTGAGGGTAATGCCCGGTATAAAGGGGATAAAGCTATTTAAAAGCCCTTCGTGGTCCGGTCACCTAAATTTATATTGAGTTTACAATTATTTTATGCTTTAAGAGAATAAAGTCATTTAAACTTTTTGAAGGAGGAGTATCCAATGAGAAAAAATTTGATTACAGTAATACTTGTTTTTGTATGCAGTTTCTCTCTGATCTTCATCGCAGGATGTGCCAAGGAGCAAGCGGTTAAGAGCGATGTAGAATTGACACAGGCACAACCGACGACAGAAGAAGCGGCTGCCTTAAAGGAACAGGCCTTAAAGGAAAAAGCCCTGAAGGAAAAAATACTGGCGGAAGCCGCCGCATTCCAGAATATACATTTTGACTTCGATAATTATGATCTCAAACCTGAATCCAGGGAACTGTTGGAAAAACTCGCGGACTGGCTGCTGGAACACGGGGATTTCGAAGCAACTATCGAGGGCCACTGCGACAACAGGGGAACGGCAGTATACAACCTGGCACTGGGGGAAAGACGCGCAGAAGCAGCTAAGGCCTATCTCATAAATCTTGGTGTCGCCGGGACAAGAATAACCACAATAAGTTACGGCGAAGAACTGCCTGCAGATTCCAGAAATTGTGAAGCGGCATGGGCGAAAAACAGGAGAGATCATTTTATCGTATTCCCCAAAAAACAGTAATTGTAAAGGGGTGTTCTCTTGAAAAACCTTGTAATTCTTTCCCTGATCTTGATATTCACATGCACCGGGTGTGCTACACAGGAAGACCTTCTCCGGGTTGAGGGACATTTCGGAGCGAAAATGGCCGCCCTTCAAAAGGACACCTCAGACCTCAGAGAGTCTATAAAATCGACGAGAAAAAGTCAGGCAAACGTCGATGCAGACACAATAGCTTTAAGGGACAGCGTGCAGAAACTAAGGGGAACCACGGAAAGATTGAAGGTAAAGGTAGCGGCCCTTGAATCAAGAAAGAAATCGGAAAATCTAAACGACAGCCTGGCCGATATCTCCAACAGATTGACATACCTTGAAAGTTATCTGGGTATGGACAAGGAGGAATCCCAGAAGGGAAAGGTTGAAAAAGAGGAACTCCTCCCTATCAAAAAGAGGGAAGCGACGGGCAAAGAAGAGGCTTATTCCAACGCCTACCATATATTCAAGAACGGAAACTATGCCTTGGCGAAAGAAGAGTTTCAAAAGTTTCTGAAATCCTTTCCTAATACGGAGTATTCAGATAATGCGCAATACTGGATCGGGGAGTGTGACTATTTCGAAGGGAGATACGAAGAAGCAATTGTGGAATACGAAGGGGTAATCCAGAACTATTCCAAGGGAAACAAAGTTCCCAATGCCTTTTTGAAACAGGCTCTCTCTTTTCTGAAACTCGGCGATAAATCCAGCGCCAAGCTCTTGTTGCAGAGAGTTATCAAAGACTATCCCAACACAACACCCGCAAGGGTAGCCAGAAAAAAACTGGTCGGTATCAAATAGATTATTGCCTGCCGGTTGGTGCGGTTGTACAGCCGCACCAACCGGTGTAAAACATCTTTAATCTATAGATATAGGAGTGATGCCAGAAGGCGTTTGAAGATCGAAAGCTCTTGTGTTCTCAGGGCGTGAAACTTCAAGATCGAGGTAGTGTATATTTATACTCGTCTTTTCAGGGTTTTCCACTTCTATATTTATCCTCTCCGGATATGGTATCCCATCAACAACAATATGGTCTCTGAACCTTGCCCTGTAGATAATCCTGCCATCATCAATTTCTTCAATCTTTGTCAATGTATAATCATCAGGATTTACCCAGAGTGACCGCTTTCTCTTTCCGAATCTAACATCCACACGGCACAATCTCCCTTCCACATATTCTGAAAGGCTTCCCCCCATTATTTGTTGTGGAGGCAATCCGGCAAGTATGGAAACCATGTTGCCCGGGGGAATAAGTACCTTGAAAAACAGAAAAAGATTTTCTTTTGTCGGTTTGCCTGCATAAAATTTGCCCTCCCCGGGGAAAAATACCTTGAAGGATTTCTCATTAGAGGAAAGGAAAAAGTCCGCCGGGCCGAAGATCGGCATCGTTTCTATGCGAAGAGAAGAAGGCACCTTCAACAAAAGCGCTATTTTTCTTGAATATCTCCCTTCAGAAGAATTCAGCGTTATGTTAGCCGTAGCCTTTATTATATCACTACCGGCCGGCATGGGGATCTTTCCGAGAACATCTTCAGGGAACGCCATCGGACTTTTTGCCAGCTCCGGAATCTTTCCAGAAATACACCCGGAAATCATAAGGAAAACAAAACAAATTAGAATAACATTCTTTTTATTCACTGGGCACCCATATGTTCCTTATCTTTTCTTTGAGATCATCGTTCTCCGGGTTAAAGTCCAGCGCCCGTTTATATACCTCAAGCGCCTTCTCCATCCGGCCATTCTTCTTATAGGCATCGCCAAGATGACCAGCGATTACAGGTTCTTCGGGGGAAAGATTCCATGCCTTTTTCAGATAATCTATCGCCAGATTTATCCTGTTCTGCCGGAAGTAAACCCAACCGAGACTATCCATAATATAACCGCTGTCGGGTTTCAGGCGAAGAGCCTTCTTGATCAGCCTCTCGGCCTCATCCAGTTTGACCCCCCTCTCCGCATAACTGTAACCAATGTAGTTCATCGCATTAGCATTATCCGGATCAAGCTTGAGCACGGCCTTCATCTCTCTTACACTTTCCTGATGTTTCTTTCTCTTGCCATATATAACGCCCAATCTGTAGTGCAAATCCATATCCTGTGGCGAGGCGGAAAGCGCTTTTTTCAAGATATCCTCCGCATCCTCGATCCTGTTTTCTTCCTCGTAGAGAGCGGCAAGGAATCTGTAGAATTCAAGGCTATTATTGTTCTTTTCTATCTCTCTTTCGATCAACTCCATTGCTTTTCCGGTATGGCCTTCTTTCTTCAGGATAATTCCCATCCTGACACGGGCGGATGTGTACAGGGCTGATCCTTCCGGTATGGCCTCGAGTTCTTTCATTGCATCCGCGTATTGTTCTTTCTCTTCGTACGCACTGGCGAGAAAATAGATGGCCCGGTAATTATCAGGGTCTGATTCAAGTCCGGTGAGGAACTCTATGATGGCCTTGTTGTGCTCTTTACCACTGAAAAAATATGCAAGTCCCAGTGAAAAATGTACATCGGCAAGAGAATTGTCCAGCTCCAATATCTTCTCAAGTTCTTCGGCGGCAGCATCATATCTCTTTAGTTTCAGCAGAATATTCCCCAGCTCAAATCTTATCTGATTGTCGGATGGATAAGTCTGGAGAAAATTTCTGTAAATCTCGATGGCCTCGTCATTTTTATTTTGAGACCTGTACAGCATACCCAGATCTATCAATGCTGGTTTGAATGTTGGCTTTATGTCCAATGTCTTTTGGAGCCACGTCTCGGTTTCATCATAATTCTTCATCGCGGCATATACCTTGCTAAGGTAATAGTTGCCCATAAGGTTACGATGATCAATTTTGAGAAGGTCGCAGAGCGTTTCTATCGCGTCCTCATAATTCTTACTTTCGCGGTAGAATAGACTGAGGAAAAGATATGCCTCCAGTTTTTCCGGATCTATACCAATAACCCGGTTGTATTCATTTATGGCGTCTTCGTATCTTTTAAGATTACCGTACAGACCACCCAGAAGGAGATGCGAATCGATATATTCAGGGTCGCATATGGCAGACTTCTCCAGCAATTCGACAGCTGTGCCAATCTTTCCCTCTTTTGTGTAGAGTATGGCAAGTTCATTCATGAGATAGGAAGATTCCGGATCAAGTTGAAGAGCATTCTTATATTCAGCAACGGCCCTGTCAATGTCTCCATCAATCGCAAAGAGCACACCGAGAGAATAGTGGAAAGGCGCATTTGACAGAACATCCCCCACTCGTTCCTGTGAACCGACCTGTTTCTCATATTGGGGAGAATATACACAAGCCACGATAACAGAGAGAAGAAGAAAAGTGATTATAATAGAAGTATTTCTTATATTGTCCGTGGTTTTCATATCTTACTTTTGATGCAGTCGTAAAAAAATCGGTTTTCTTTGCTCAAAACTATTTTTCGGGGAGGGTATCGTCAGCACCTGGATAAAAATTTTTCCCCGTGAATATTTTAAACCCTACTGGATCAGATCGGATAATGGCACAATTCGTATCTTTCTATTCCGGAAAATGGGCAGCGCTTTTTTTATTGCCTGTATTGTACTTTTATGAGGATGTCCAATAATTACAATCGTTTTCCAGCTATCCTGTTTCTCGGCAATGTGATTTAATATATCAAGCGTTTCTTCAAAATTACAGTTATTATCAAGAAATATATCTCTCCCGACATGACGCAGCCCCATTTTCCTCGCAACCTGTATTCCCTTTGAGTTTTTTGTTGTCAGGCTGTCCAGAAAGAAAAGGCCCTCCTTCTTCAGTTGATCCAGGACTATTTCTACCTTCTGCTCATCCTCCATAAATTTAGACCCCATATGATTGTTGACACCTGATATATGAGGGATACTCCTGATATCTTCTTCCAGTTGGGCCACTATCTCGTCCCTGTCCATTTGTAAAAAAAGCGCTCCACTTCCAGGATTCTTCCCGGGATAAGCATGTGGCTCCATAGGCAGGTGCAGAATCACCTCTCTTCCCGCCTTGTTTGCCCTCTCGGCAACTAATACAGAATGGGAAAGGTGAGGAAGAATGGAAACCGTTATGGGTGCATCCATCTGAAGGATTTCATCCAAAACCAGTAAATCATATCCCATATCGTCAATAACAATGGCTACTCTGTTTTCCGTCCCGAGTGTGGTTTCCCTGTCTGCCTGCCCTGTGCTCTTATGTTCTATTGATTCTCTGGATTTTACGCTTTCACGTTCCGTGCTGTTTCCCGCAATAACCTTCTTAACCGAAACTTTCCTGTGTGAAACCTGTGCGGGTTCAATACATACCCAGCGATACAGCGAATATCCAGCGAATGCCACAGCGGCAAACAGGACAAACATGTATACCCAGTTTCCAAGAGACCTTCCCTTCGAATAAGTCGCTTTCCTTTTTGGTTTCTTCTTTGAATAGATTGTTTTATTTTTCACTATAATATTATACGAACATCCGATAAATTGCGTTCAACTCGTCGATTCCAGGCATTTTTATATCTCTTTGAAGATGTCCCAATTTCTCAAAAGATCTATCGCGTTTTTTAGCTGATTGTCTTTCTTGAGAGTCTCCATCTCTTTGCCGACTTTTTCCTCCCCTTCCTCACCCTTTATGTGTCCTTTCAGATCCTTTTCTCTGATCCGTCGAGGCTCGTCTTTACCGGTGACGACAGGCTTTGCATATTTAACAACAATATCGGGAACAATTCCCCTGGCCTGAATAGATTCCCCGGCAGGTGTATAGTACCTTGCGATTGTCAGTTTGAGCGCCGAACCATCCTTCAGGGGAACAATGGTCTGCACCGATCCTTTTCCAAATGTCTGAGTGCCTAACAGCATAGCCTTTTTATTGTCATGAAGCGCTCCCGATACAATCTCCGCCGCACTGGCTGTTCCGCCGTTTATCAGGATAATTACAGGACATTCGGGTTCAGAGCCATCATCCCTGGCTGTGTATATATGCTCGCTGTCTTTTGCTCTTCCCTTCGAAGACACAATCACTCCAGATTTAAGGAACATATCCGACACTTCTACCGACTGCCCCAGGAGTCCACCCGGATTATTCCTTAAGTCCAGAACAAGCCCCTTCAGGGGAACATTTTTCGTATTTATCTCTTTGAGGGCTTTATCAAGTTCATCCGTGGTTGTTTCCTGGAAATTCGAAATCCTGATATAGCCTATATCTTCATAATACGTCCTGTACTTTACGCTCTTTATCTCTATGATGTCTCTTACTATATCAAAATCTATCGGATTATCTTCATCCTCGCGAACGACTGTTATAGTTACCTTGGTCCCCTTCTTACCACGGAGCTTGTGCACTGCGTCCATTATAGTGAAATCTTTTGTCGTTTCACCGTCTATTTTGATTATTTTGTCACCCGCCTTGACACCGACTATAAATGCCGGCTTATCCTCTATAGGTGCGACAACGGTTATCATATCATCCTGCATGGTTATGACAATGCCCAGACCACTGAATGCTCCTTTTGTGTCAATCTTAAGATCATTATACTGTTCGGCAGTCATAAAATCACTGTGAGGATCAAGTGACTTTATCATTCCCTTTATGGCTCCATGAATAACAACCTTTGGGTCAACATCCTCCACATAGTTCTTTTCCACCATATTGAGCACTTCGTTGAACAGTTTCAGATTTTTGTAAGTTTCATTATCTATCGCAAAGGCTGTTTTGTGGCCTGCTAATGAAACTAATATGGTGAAAGCCAGGAGCAGCGACAGAAGAAAGCCTTTCTTCTTATTGAATTTCATCTTTATCTAAACCTCCAATGTATTCTGTCCCTCAGGTTCTTCTCCAATTCAGTTGGAGAAGAGGATCCAATCCAGACTTGTCGGAACAGAGTTTGTTTTCTAAAGACTTTATCAGTGTCTTTAGCCTTTCACTTGACCCCTGGAATCCTTGAACCCTTGACCCCTTCTATTATAAACCTCTGAATCTCAGATTAGCAGCTTTCGTATAATTTCTTTTTCCGCAGGCAATATATCAACATGGCTGACAGTATCTCCCGTTCGACATTCCGCAAGGGTTTTTACGTCACCCGGTGCATCACTGTAGAAAACACATATACCGGCGGCTAATTGCAGGTCTTCTTTTTCGCACCCATAAGGCACCAAAACCGTTGGACCGGGAAAATCCCTGACCTGAATTACAACATCCTGATCTTGTGACAGTTTCTCGATAATTTCATTCTCCAGTTTTTTCCGGCCCGCAATTATCTTTGTTTTATCACTCAGACGCAAGTGTCTTCCAACCTTGAGGAGCTCTATATCTCTGATCTCCGGAGCGCCCGCGTGGGCGAAGAGGTCTTTCAGTTTCTTCGCGAATCCCGGATCTGTAAGAAGGCATCCTCCGGCGGGTTTCGCGTAACCTGTCAACTGATATCTATCAGCCAGCTCCATCTGACGTTTTCTACCCCTTCCCTGAATATCCAGCAGTCGGGACCGGTCAACCTTTTCTTCTATCTCAGGCTTCGTCTCCGGCAAAAGTCCGGCGCTCAGTGGCCGGACAATGTATTCCTGATAGCCTGATCTCTTTGCCACAATGTGGAGAGATTGTTTCCCCTGGGACATGGGGCGCTGCCCTAACACTTCACCGGTAAAAATAAAGTCAGCGTTTTCCGATTCCATTTTCTCCCCGGCTTTCTTGAGCATCAGTATGTGGCAGTCTATGCAGGGGTTCATATTTCTGCCATATCCATACCGCGGCGCCTTAAGCATAACGAGGTGTTCCTTCGTAATATCCACCACGGACAAGGGGAGACCGATTGCCTCACATGCTTCCAGTGCCCTGCCGGCACTAAAAAAAGGTGTTTCAAAAGCAACACCTTGAACCTCAATCCCCTGCTCTTGCACAATCTTTACAGCAAGCATGCTGTCAAGACCGCCTGATATTAGAGCAATCCCCTTTATCTTCAATATCTTACCAGCGTTATTGTATATTCTTTATTAAGCAGTCCGCATATCTCTTTATCGACATCATAGTCTACCAGATACAATATCTCTTCATCCCCCAGCCGCAAGGCGGGAAGGGATATATCACCGTTCTCTTTTCCGTTGCGTCTTGAAAGCGGGAACTTGAAATCGTTATTCAGACAGGGGATCTTCATAACACGCGCGATATCCTCTATAACCTTTCTCCGGCTTTTCTCCTCCGGTATGAACACAACCCTGTCGCTCCTCTTTTGCAAAATATTCACGACCTGATCGGAAAGACGGCTCGAGGTTATAATTATGCGCCCACCATCAATATTCAGCAGCAGATCCGCCTTCACAGACAAGGTCAACCCATTTCCTATTAATATATCAATTGTGGAATCCTTCACCGGAGAATATCCCAGCATTTCAAGCAGTGAATTCGCCATCTCTATACTGTTTACGGAATTCAGCGCCCGCGCGGTGCAAGACTGAGATATCTTCTCGTCAGCCGCTATGCCGAGACCATCCATTATCTCAATTATTTCAAGATCGTTTCTCTGGGCATAATCCTTTACGGAAAACGGCACCAGCTGAGAAGACTTGCTGACAAAATTAAACGCGTAACTGCCTGTCCCTCTGAACCGCGGTTTTTTCGATACAAGCCATTCGATAAAAACCTTTACTACGGGAGTATTGCCAACCTTTTCATACCGGTTGATTTTTCTGATCTCATATACTCCGGTAGCATTTATTACCCTCTCCAATATAGAGGATATTCCTTCACCTTCCTGCAGGCTGATCACACGATAGTTTTTCCATGTTGATTCTATAATTCTTCTCAGATCCGCAGGTATCCGGTTCGACAGATCCAGCAGGATTATATTGCCTTCATTTATCTCTATAACAGAAACCTTGGAGCAATCGATCTTCACTTCGCCGGAAGGAGGCACCGGGATACAATAACTTCCGTCTGTTATCACCACGCCATACATCCTGTTTATGACATGACTTATAACAGGCAGTATCTTATATTCCGGTATGGTAACACCCTTGTCTCGAAAAGGTGATTGTATTATATCGCGGATTGCGCGGGGAAAGGACAGGGTCTGTCCGGGATATATCCTGTTTAAATTTTTAACCCCCGGATTGAGACGCTTTATAAGCCCTAATATTCTATAGATTTCCCCGCGAGAGCCTCCGAATTTTCGGTATACAATATTCGAGATACTGTCTCCCTTTTTTACAACATATTTCAGGATAACCTTTTCCTTTTTTTTATCGGAAAGCATATTGGGCGATGGATGCGCGGCGCTAACTGTTTTTGAGGGTCTTTTTTTGGGAAAGAGCAGCTTCTGCCCGGGATATATAGCATTCATATTCCTCAGTTCAGGGTTAACACGTTTCACGAGGTTCAGTATCCTGTAAGCCTCTTTCTCTGAAACATCATATTTGTTCCGGATTATCTCAAGCAGCCACTCATCTTTTTTTACAACATAGGTCTCGGTCTGGTGTTTGGAGATACCCACTCTCTTGAATGAAATATAGGCAGTATCTTCTTTGGAAAATGCAGTCAACGGATAAGTCAGAATAAGAAAAAATATTACGATGAGGAAACAGCCCTGTAGATTCTGTTTATTCATTGGAGTTCTCCTTCAAATATAGCAGTTTTTATATATGCATACCAAACAAAAGTCAAACCGGGAAATGCAAGAAATAGGATTGAGAATCGGAGCCATCAATTTGACACTTTCCGGAATTTCATATAAGCAGATATCTTGTCTGATCTTACCATAGTGATTCCCCCGGACTCAAAAATACGGAGCTGACAATGGATGAAATAAAATTCGGTAGCCTTACCTTCATACAAGGACAAAGAGGGGGGAAATACCCCTTTTGTAACTCTCTGTTTATTGATGATAGAGAGAAGGTAATTATAGACCCCGGTTCCGGCGAGAAGGTGCTGAAAAAACTCGGCATGAGAAAAGAGATTAATATTATTGTAAATTCGCATTATCATGAAGATCATACCTCTTTCAATTATCTCTTCCCTGAAGCGAAACTTTATGTACCCGACGATGAGGCGTCCTGTTTTAGATCCCTGGAAAAACTTCTCGATTTTTGCGGACTCCTGGGAACAAGTCTGGAGCACGCTTGGCGCGACATTCTCGTGAATAATTTTCACTACAGGGAGCGTATCCCCAATCTTGAATTCAGAGATGGAGATCTACTGAATTTTGGTGATACAACCCTTCAGATAATTCATACACCTGGTCATACCATAGGACACTCAAGCTTTTTCTTTCCTGAGGAGAGTGTGCTCTTTATGGGAGACCTGGACCTGACAACTTTCGGGCCCTGGTATGGCGACAGGGTATCTGATATAGATCAGACCATAGCTTCTCTCCACAAATTGTTAACAATTCCCGCGAAGGTATTCATCACCTCTCACGAGGTCGGTATAATTAAAGGGGATATTACCAAACGGGTGAAATCTTATCTTGAAATAATAGATCAGAGGGAAAATACCTTGCTGGCTTTTCTTGAGAAACCAAGGACACTGGATGAAATCGTCAATCAATGGATTATCTACAAGAAACCCCGGGAACCGAGGGAATTTTTCGAACCCGGCGAACGGGGAATGATTAAGAAACACTTGGACCGCCTGACAAAAAAGAAAATCGTAAGTATCAAAGAAGACGAACGCTATCTGCTGACCTGAACTCTGGATTTAGATGTTTAGGAATCAAGAATAAATAAGTTATACAGATTGCGCCGTAACTTTGTTTGTTTTCAAAGCGTGTTGAAGCGCTCATAACGAGTTATGTAAGCTTTGGCACAACACAGAAAACAAGTAAAAGGACAAGCAAGATGTATGAGTTATTTATGCTTGCTGACTTAGTGTTTAATTAAAAAAGTTATCACGAAAACATAAAAATCCAAAAACAGGGAAAATAATATTTAATCTCGTGGTTTTGTGATTGCTTTTAAGATTTTTCTCATCTTTGCAGTGTTTTTATGATTAAGGGGACTAAAATGCGAGAAGTTGACATCGTTATATCCGGAGAAAGAATCCTCACCTCGGACGAGAAAGACTCTATTATTCATAATGGTTCTATCGCCATAGATGGAGACACGATTGTCGGTGTTGGCAGGTCCGAAGATATAGAAACACGATTTTCAGGCCACAAGACCATAAATGCCGGCAATTGTCTGGTCATGCCGGGTCTCATAAACAGCCATACCCACGCAGCCATGACGTGTTTCAGGGGCATAGCTGATGATATGGAGCTGATGGACTGGCTGAACAATTACATATTCCCCGCTGAGGCCAAAAACGTTGATCGGGAACTGGTTTACTGGGGCAGCATGCTCGCATGCGCCGAAATGATAAAATCGGGTACAACAACCTTCTGTGACATGTATCTTTTTGAAGATGAAACAGCCGGGGTCGCCAGTCAGGCCGGAATGAGGTGTCTCCTTGGAGAAGGACTGTTTGATTTTCCCTCGCCCAACGCGAAAAACCCCGAAGAGGGCTTAGCATACGCGCGCGCGCTTATCGAGAAGTGGGCCGACGATCCACTTGTTAATACCATGGTTGAGCCACATTCACTTTATACATGTTCACCTTCCCTTCTCAAGAATGCCAAGGCTCTGGCTGATGAATACAATCTCCCGTTCGCAACCCATTTCCTTGAAAATAAGATGGAGGCAAAACAGTTGAAGGAAAAATTCGGCAAAAAGGCAACCGTGTTTTTAAGGGATATCGGCTGTCTTGATGAACGTTTTTTCGCCTTTCACGGTGTCTGTATGGATGAAGAAGACATAAAGATCTTCGCCGATCACGGCTGCAAGGTTGTTCACAATCCCGAAAGTAATATGAAGCTGGCTTCCGGAGTCGCCCCGATATCAAGCATGCTGGAACATGGCATCACTGTCGGACTGGGGACCGACGGCTGCGCCAGTAACAATAATCTCGATATGTTCGGCGAGATGAGCACGGCCGCGAAGCTTGAAAAAACCGAGATGCTCGATCCCACGGTTATGTCCGCTAAAACAGTAGTACGAATGGCAACCCGAGACGGCGCTCATGTGCTGGGAATGGGAAAAATAACAGGTTCATTAAAGCAGGGCATGAAGGCGGACATTATAATTATTGACTTGAACAAACCCCATCTTACTCCCATATATGACGAATATTCCCACATCGCCTACGCAGCGGGTGGATCGGACGTGGAGACTGTGATCATAAACGGCAGGATAGTAATGGAAAACCGCAGGCTTCTTACAATCAACGAGAACGAGGCTATGGAGAGGGTAAGAAAGATAGCGGAAAAGGTCAGGAAAAGTCTGGAGTAACCATTCAGGTGGACAAGCTGTAGGCTGAAGGCATTCAGGTTACAAAAAACAGCCTCTTGTCTGTCTATTTTCAGCCCGATAGCCTTCAGTCTAAATAGTTCCAGGACTATGTGAATAGTTACGATTTAAAGACATAAAGAGTGAATGAATCTTTTACGAGTGTATCTTGATTAAAAACGCGAAAAAGGGTATCCATAAAAGAGTGTTATGAAATTAGATTCTCACCATAATATAATAAAGATATCCGCCATTGTTATCGCCATCCTGTACATTCTTGTGTCAGCAGGGGTGGCCTTCTCCTCTTTTACTATTAAAGATGAAAAGAAACTGGGAAAAGAATTCTATGAAAAGCTGAAGGACAGGGGCATCTTTGTAAAAAATCCAAAAGCAAATGAATACATCGACAAAATAGGGCATCTCTTACTTTCGCACGGTAAAAAGCCTTTTTTCGACTTTACCTTTTCCATAATTGACAGTTCCGCCATCAATGCCTTCGCGACCCCGGGAGGTTATGTATATGTCTACAGCGGGCTTATAGAACTTGCAGAAAACGAAAGTCAGCTGGCCGGTGTGCTGGCGCATGAGATAGGACACATAAAGGCCCGACACATAGCGCAAACCATCGAGGCCTCAAAGAAGATAAACATCGCAACCGTTGCGGCAATACTGGCCGGAGCCTTTCTTGGCGGAGGCGGTGAGCTAACCGCGGCAGTTGCAGGTTTTTCCATGGCAACAGCGACAACTCTCAATCTCAAATACAGCAGAAAGCATGAAGAAGAGGCCGACCGCCTCGGGATGTCATACCTTGTGGAAACCGGATATAACGGCGAGGGCATGCTGAACTTCCTGAAGATCATGAGAAAGTATAAATTCTATTCAAATTCCATCCCCTCCTATTTTTTGACCCATCCCGGCACAGGAGACAGGATAATATATCTGGACGGTCTGCTTCAGACAAAATACACGAAGGGCGGCGCTGAGAGCATAATAGGAGGTCTGGAAAGGATAAAAACCACACTGGTCATTAACAGAAAAGACCTTGACTCAAATCTCAGATATTTCCGGAATGTGTTGAAAAAAGATCCCGACAACCCGGACGCACTGTACGGGCTGGCTGTTATTCAAGGGAAACTTGGCAAGACAGTGGAATCCTTTGCTAATTTCCGCAGGGCATTATTACTGTCCCCTGGTGATGCCGATATTCTCCGCGATCTGGGCATCAGCTACTTCAACCTTGGAAATACATCCGACGCTATAGACACCCTGCGGAAAGCCCATTCCATAAATGAGAAGGACGCCGGCACCATCCTGTACCTTGGAAAATCGTATGATACCGCCGGGAATTATAATGCTGCCCTTGAACTTTATAAAAAATTTATGAAGAGAAATCCGGATGATATCTCCATATATTATAATCTAGCGATGCTCTATGGAAAGATCAAAGTGCCCGGAAGATCCCACTACAATTTCGGAATCTTTTTTAAAAAGAAGCACAAGCTCAAAAGCGCGCTCTTTCACTTCAAGGCCGCTCAAAACTTCTTCCCGCCCGGCAGCGAGATGGCCGGGAAGATCAGTGAAGAAATAGACTCAATTAACAAACAACCCGCAAAAAACGAAGACAAACACGCGGAAGATTGACATTTCGCGCTCATGTGTTATTTTCTGGAGTATACAAAAATTTCAGGAGGGTACAAATGAATATTACTGTAAAAGCAGGAACCCTTGCAAATCTTGATTGCGAGATACTGCTTGTGGGGCATTTTGAAGACAATCAAATACCGGAAGGAGCGGCTTATCTCCTTAACGAAAAGTGCAACGGCCTTATCGGCGAGCTGATTGAGAAGAAAGATTTTGAAGGAAAACTTTACAGTTCTTCGGTTGTATATACCAGAGGATTGATCCGCGGTAAGAGGATAATGATTACTGGTCTGGGTAAAAAAAAGGAATTTAACCTTGAAAAACTAAGAGGGGTATTCTCAAAGGCATGCCAGAAGATAAGGGACCTTAACATAACGCAGCTGGCCGTGTCCCTTGATTTTGGCGAGTCGGAATTCTCCATCAGAGAAACAGCACAGGCTGCCGTCGAAGGCGCCATGCTGGGTCTCTACCGGTTTACACCCTATAAAACCCTTGAAGAGGACAAAAAGGGGGAAATAAGTGAGTTTATTATCGCGGAAAGCAGACCCGGACTCTTGGAGGGTGCAAAGGACGGCGCCAAGACAGCGGAAATTATCTCCCGGGCAGTCTACTGCGCGAGAGATCTCGTCTCTACGCCATCCAATGATATGACACCCTCAATCCTGGCGGAGAGAGCCAACGATGTCGCGAAAGAGGGGAATCTCAAATTTGAGGCATTGAACGAAACCTCAATGAAAAAACTGGGAATGGGTGCATTGCTCGGCGTGTCAAGTGGCAGCGCCGAAGAGGCAAAACTGATAATACTGGAATACAACGGGGGTGGCAAAAAGGACAAGCCGGTAGTCCTGGTCGGCAAGGGCGTCACCTTTGACAGCGGTGGAATCTCCATAAAGCCCTCCGAAAAAATGGATGAAATGAAATCGGATATGTCCGGCGGCGCCGCGGTGATCGGTACAATCAAGGCATCTGCTGAGCTGAAAATACCGCTGAACGTGGTGGGCATAATTCCTGCCACAGAGAATCTTCCGGGGGGAAAGGCATACAAACCGGGGGACGTATTGAAAAGCATGTCAGGTATCACAATAGAAATCAAGAATACCGATGCCGAAGGGCGGTTGATTCTGGCAGACGCGCTTACATTCGCGGGAAGATACAAGCCAGCAGCAATAATAGATCTCGCTACACTAACAGGCGCGTGCGTAATAGCGTTGGGCGATTACATTACAGGTATGCTTGGAACAGATGGTGACCTGAAGGAAAAGATACGCAATGCCTCGGATGTCACAGGCGAAACCGTATGGGAGCTTCCCCTGTGGCACGAATATGACGAACTGATAAAGAGCGATGTGGCGGATATCCAGAATATCGGTGGAAGAGCGGGAGGCACAATAACCGCAGCCCTTCTGCTCAAGAGATTCGTAGATGATTATCCATGGGTGCATCTTGACATTGCCGGTCCCGCGCTATTATCAAAAGATAAACCTTATATCCCCAAGGGTGCGTCCGGCGTAGGCGTAAGGCTTCTCGTACAATTCCTTATGGACAGGAGCCGGTCTTCCAATGCAAATCCTTGAAGTAAAAGGTCTGAAGACACATTTTGAAACAAGAAACGGCACCGTAAGGGCCGTTGACGAGGTAAATATATCCATCGAAAGGGGGGACACCCTGGGTATCGTCGGCGAATCAGGGTGCGGTAAGACAGTGCTCGCCCTCTCTATAATGAGACTTATACCTGATCCGCCCGGTAAGATTGTGTCCGGACAGATAAATTTCAAAGGTGTTGATCTGCTCAACCTTGACGAAAACGAGATGCGAAGGCTTCGGGGAAACGACATATCCATGATATTCCAAGAGCCGATGAACTCGCTCAACCCCGTACTGAAAATAGGGGATCAGATCTCTGAAATGATAAGGCTTCATGAGGGACTCTCAGAAAAAGACGCGCTGGATCGTACCCTTGATATGCTCCGGCTCGTCGGCATACCCTCCGCGGAAAACAGACTCAATAATTATCCACACCAGATGAGCGGTGGAATGCGTCAGCGTGTAATGATAGCCATGGCATTAGCGTGCAACCCGGGACTGATGTTAGCGGATGAACCCACAACAGCGCTCGATGTGACCATCCAGGCACAGATTATCGATTTGATAAACAAGCTGAAGGAAGAAGTGGGGACATCTGTAATGCTCATAACCCATGATCTTGGAATAGTCGCGGAAATGGCCCGGCATGCCGCGGTAATGTATACCGGCAAAGTGGTGGAATACTGCAGTGTGCTTGAGCTTTTTTCCACACCGCTCCATCCATATACAGTAGGACTTATGGAATCCACCCCGAGACAGGCTTCTGGAAAAAACGGATACCTCAGCACGATACCGGGTACTGTCCCGAACCTCTATGAACTCCCTTCCGGGTGCAGTTTCCGGAACAGATGTCCGGACGTCATGGATATATGCGCCCGTGAGAAGCCACACCTCAGAGAAATATCTCCCGGCCACCACATAAGGTGCTGGAAATATGAGTAACGTAAGGTGCGAATGAACCCTGTTTTATTAAACATTGAAGGACTGAAAAAATATTTTCCCATCCGGAGCGGCCTCCTGTCAGGCCGGCAGAATACGATGGTAAAAGCCGTGGATGGTGTAGACCTGCAGATCTTCAAGGGAGAAACCCTGGGACTGGTAGGAGAATCAGGATGCGGGAAAACCACACTTGGCCGTCTTATCACCAGACTTGAAGAACCAACCGAGGGAAAGGTCTTTTTCAATGGAAATGATATATTTACCTATTCCGGAAAAGAGTTAAAGGAATTTCGGAGAAAGGTACAGTTGATATTCCAGGATCCCTCCTCATCCCTGAATCCGAGAATGAGCGCCGGCGCCATCGTGGAAGAGCCTCTCACCATACACACACCATCCAGAAGAAAAGAAAACAGGGACAGAGTTGCCGCGCTGATGGAAACTGTAGGATTAAACAGGGAACAGATGGGGCGTTATCCTCATGAATTCAGCGGCGGGCAGAAACAACGCATCGGCATAGCGAGAGCGCTTGCCCTTAATCCTGACCTTATTATCGCTGACGAACCAGTCTCGGCGCTTGATGTTTCCATACAGGCCCAGATACTCAACCTCCTGAGAGATCTGCAGAAGGATTTTGATCTGACATATCTGTTTATAAGCCATGATCTCAGCGTTGTTGAACATATAAGCGACAGGATTGCTGTCATGTACCTTGGCAAAATCGCGGAACTCGCGGACAAAAAATCCCTCTATAAAAACCCCCTTCATCCATACACAAAGGCCCTCCTCTCAGCTGTCCCCGTCCCGGACCCAACATACAGGAAAGAACGGGTGATACTTGACGGCAACATACCGAGCCCGATAAATCCTCCCTCAGGATGTCCATTTCACCCCCGGTGCCGATACAGTATGGATATATGCGACAAGATGATACCGGACCTTGCTGACAGAGGCAATGGACATTATGTCTCGTGCCATCTAAAAACCGGATTTTGACTTCAATCATCAAAAAAACTAAAATAATTCTTGACGAAATGAACTCAAAAGAATAGATAGGGGGACTATTTTTTTGAAGCAACATTGTGGCTCTACTTTTCATTTCCGGTAACGGTGTTGCCAGAACAAGAAAGAAAGCGCCCGTAGCTCAGCTGGATAGAGTCGCAGACTTCGAATCTGTTGGTCGTTGGTTCGAATCCAACCGGGCGTGCCATACATTCGACCATTTAAAGATATACAGGGCCCTTAGCTCAGCTGGAAGCAGCAACTGACTCTTAATCAGTAGGTCGTCGGTTCGAACCCGACAGGGCCCACCATAAAATCAAGGGGTTACGAGAAATCGTAACCCCTTTTCTGTTTTTTGTCTACTGTTTCGTCTACTATTTTGACCGGGAATCGCAAGAATTTATTAGCTTAGCAAGCGTAAAAAGAACTTGATTTCCCGGTGCCGGCATACACTGGGCAACAAATTTTTGAAGCTCGGACAAGATATCATTCATTTCACCGCCCCCGATGGCAAAAACCATCTGGCATGTTCATCATTTACCAATAAT
>JAGGXJ010000131.1 GCA_021163105.1 Syntrophobacterales bacterium | reverse complement strand
CCCGATGAATCGGGACATTATAATTGCAAGTAACTTGCGTTATTTAAATTCGTGTATTACTTGGCATATATTAAGAAGTATCAATAAGTTATGGTGATTTTGTAAATTCTAGTTACTTGGAAGTCAACCGCAGCGGTTCTGTCGTTTCGACCACAGGGAGAAATCCTGTATTTTTAGAATATTACATCGTAAAGATTTCTCACATTCGTTCGAAATGACACATTGAAAGACTTTTTACGGGTGCATCAAAGTTCACCATCAGGTTTTTTCTATGAATAGATATATAAAGTTCGTCCTGCGAAGACCGATACCCGTACTGATCATGCTGGTTATTTTAACAGCCGCACTGATTCCCGGAATAACCATGCTGAAATTCGACAACTCTGTCGAATCCTTCATGCCCAAAAATGACAGTGAGTATATCTATTACACCGAACTGAAAGAAATTTACGGCGATAATGGCAGATTTATCATCATGGCCGTGTCCGTTGATGACCTGTGGAACGCTGAAACTTTCCAAAAACTCGACGCACTCATTGCCGATCTGGAGGAATATAAAGACTTCGATGAGGAGAGAGAAAATTCCCGGTTAAAAAAATTTGATTCGATGATATCACAGAAAACCGTTCGATATGATGATCTTATGGCAGCTTTCCGCGACGATCCCGGTTTTCAAGGACTGCTTGAAAGAAAAACAGGCGGGTTCTTCGGCAAAAGAGGCATATTAAGCAGAAGTAACCTGAAAAAGTTGCGAAATCAAATCGTTTATTCCATGGACTTCAAGAGAAAGGAAGTCGTAGATTCGATTATCTCTCCTCTGACAGCGGAAGATATAACAGGAGAAAACGACACCCTCGAAACATACGATCTTATCGAAAAGGATGACGACGGAAGGCGCATACTCCCCTCGTCCGAAAAAGAGATCGGCGAATTCAGGAAGAAACTGGAACGCAATCCCTCCTTCGAAAAAGGTCTCTACAGCAGAGACGCTCAGACCGGAAAAATAACCGATTTTTGCGTTGTCATTAAGTTCATTAATCTCGATGATCAGGACCCGGTTGTCCGCGAAATGACGGAAGTCATCAACAGCCACCGTGATAATCTTACTATTGTATCTTCTGGCGTCCCAGTCGTAAATATGTGGATGAACGAGTATATGCACGCGGATATGTTCAGAAATGTCCCCCTTGTTCTGCTGGTTGTTGTTATTGTGTTCTATTTCAATTTCCGATCGATTAGGGGCGTGCTGCTGCCCTTCGTTACGCTCGGGCTGGCGGAACTGTGGATTCTGGGTCTTATGGGATATGCCGGATTCAGGATAACCCCGGTCGGTGTATCCATTCCACCGCTGATAATCGCCGTGGGAAGCTCTTACGCTATTCATCTGCTCAATCAGTATTATTCCGATTTCAACAAGATTATGAAGATGGATAAAAAAGCGGGATTATATGAATCCATGTCCCATATATCACTGACAGTGTTTCTGGCCGGACTGACAACCTTTGTAGCTTTTATGTCGCTGGCATCCAGTCAGGTCTCTGCTGTGCGTGAGTGGGGTATAGCTTCCGCCGTCGGCGTAATGTTCGCCGTGTTTATTTCCTCTTCCCTGATTCCCGCGTCTCTTGTGCTTATGCCGGGGAGAAGACCTTCCATACTGTTTCAGGAGGGCAAAAGAAGAAAAACAATGGTCGATAAAATCATCGCGCTTATGGCCAAAGGCTCTATTGTTCATTACAGGAAGGTGCTTATCATTGTCGGCTTTCTCATCGTCGTATCAGCAACTGGAATTTCCAGAATCAATATCGAAACCGCGTTTCTGAACTATTTCAGGGAAAATGATCCCGTCAGGGTAGACACACGAAATGTCGGCGGCAAATTCGGCGGGGGATGGTGTTACGATATCCTTATTGA
This sequence comes from Syntrophobacterales bacterium, assembly GCA_021163105.1. Lineage (GTDB taxonomy): Bacteria > Desulfobacterota > Syntrophia > Syntrophales > UBA2210 > UBA2210. The sequence continues at coordinate 4,176 of JAGGXJ010000131.1, read as the reverse complement.
TTCGGGGAAAACCGATGGCATAAAGGATCCCGAATTTCTTGTAACAATCGAAAATCTGAGAAAATGGCTGGTATCCGATAAGAACCCCCACCTTAATATCGGCCGGACGGAGTCCTTCTCGGACTTTATCAAAACCATGCACATGGCCATGAATAATGATGATATATCCTTCTATAAAATTCCTGAAAACCGCGCTGATATCATCGATTATCTGGAAATATATTCCGGAGATGACAACAATTCAGACGGCAGATTCGACGAGTTTGAGCCCTTCGTAGATATTGATTTCAGAACATGCAACCTGTTAGCCAGGCTGTGTGAAAAAGAAGATTATAACGTGGGTACGAGGGAGATAAAGAAGATTGCCGGCAAAATAGCAAATTATCTGGATAAGAATCTGCCGGAAGGCATCTCTTACACCATCAGCGGATTTCCGATGATGAACGTCAAACTGGTTCATTATATAATCAGAGGACAGATGCGAAGCCTTCTTCTCTCACTCCTGGTCGTGGGCCTTATCGTCGCGCTGCTGTTCCAGCAAATTAAAGCAGGCCCCCTGGCGCTGATACCAATGAGTGTCGCCGTTATTATCAATTTCGGTATTATGGGATGGCTGCAGATCAACCTGGATATGGCCACTTCTGTTATTGCCGCGATCACCATAGGAATCGGAGTAGATGACACCATACACTTTCTCAACGCATTCAGGCAAAACAGGGCACGGGGACTGGATATCGATGAAACGATAAGGCGCACCCTTGCCGTCTCCGGAAAAGCAATAATATTTACATCACTCGCGCTGATCCTCGGATTCTCGGTTCTTATAACCTCCAATTTTCTGCCGATAATCTTATTCGGCATACTCACCGCTACCACAATGATAAACACAACAATAGGGGCGCTTCTTATACTCCCCTCCGTTATCAAGGCCACCGGAATCAACCTTGACAAACCGCCGTCCGATTCATGGGTAAGCAGGCATTTGGATATTGACAAATTTCTTGGGATGAAACAGGATGATTGACATGATTACAAAAAGGAGTCGCAGGCGAAAGCAAAAAGAAAGACCCCAATCCCTCTGGGGTCGCAATTTTTGAAAATATTTCACCTCTCGGAAGAAGGCTTTATTTCTTACTTTTAAGTGATATGGTCCAATTCTACAATTTTATCAAATTATCTATTGACAAAAGCTTTTCGTTTTACTATTTTCAACGTAACTCCTCTGTCAAGGAAGGAACGGGCAATATAGTGAAACAGGGAAAAACCAAGCTGGGCAAATTTGAAATGCAGCTTCTCGCCTATGCCCAGCTAAGGAAAAAAGAATTCATCTCCTCGGGCGAAATTGCGTCCGCCTTGGACATTAATGCCGAACAGGAATGGAAACTCCTCAGTCGGATGGCGACCTCCGGTCTGATTATCCGTTTGAAAAGGGGCGCTTATATGGTCCCGCCGCACATGCCTGTCGGTGGACGGTGGACGGTCAGTGGTTATTACATCCTCTCCAAACTCATGGAGGTAATCAAAGGCCGATACCAGATCAGCGGTCCCAGCGCCTTTAACTTCCATGGCTTCGACGACCAGATCCCGAATCGGATTTACGCTTACAATGATCGGATTTTCGGTGAGAAAAAGATCGGCGGAGCCGACTTTGTTTTTATCAAAACAGATGCCAGGCGTTTGGGCTCAACCAAAAGCCTGAAAACGCCCGATGGCATCGACGCTGTCATGGTCACCAAAACGAGGGCGCTGGTCGATGCCGTCTATGACTGGTCCCGGTACAACACCCTTCCCCGGGCCTACGGATGGATTGAGGAAACGCTGAAGAAAGACCCGGTAATCAACGAGAACCTGATCGCTGACACGCTTAAATACGGCAACAAGGGGACAACCAAGCGCATCGGATATCTGCTCTCCCAGCTCGGTGTCATCGACGATCAACTCGGAGAAATAAAACGTCGGCTCGGTCCGACAAGGTCGTTGATCCCATGGATACCCGGACAGGCGGCAAAGGGCAGCATCAATAAAGAATGGGGGTTGATTGTCAATGGATCCATCCCGCGATCATAGGATCTTGATCCACGAAGATCAGGCGCTCTTCCGCGAGGCCGTGCTTTTCACCGCGGGTCAGACAGGGTTGAATGCCACCCTCATCGAAAAGGATTATTTCTGCACCGTCCTTCTACAATACCTATATCAGCAGCCGGACAGCCCTCTGATTTTCCGGGGAGACACTTGTATAGGCAAGGTCTATGCTGATTTCTACCGGCTCAGCGAAGACCTCGATTTCATGATTTCAACGCCACCGGAAGCTAATATTTCCGTGCGACGAAAACGGATGGCGCCCGTCAGGGAATGGGTGAGGAAAATTTCAGAGAAGATGAGCATCCTGACCCTCCCTGAAGATTTCACAGGGCATAATAGCTCCCGGCAGTACGTCGCTTATGTGACCTACCCATCGGTCTTCCTCACTGAAGAAACGGCCCGCATCAAGATTGAAATGGGCTTGCGCGAAACGCCCCTGATGCCGCCAGCGCAAATGAAAGCAAGAACGTTGTTGCTGAACCCTTTTACCCGAAAATCCATGGTCCCCGACATCGATTTGATCACCTTGCCCATGAAAGAGGCCATCGCGGAAAAAATACGGGCGGCATTAACACGGTTGGAACCAGCCATTCGGGACTTTTTCGATATCGATTACCTCGCATCCCGGAATAAGATGGATCTCAATGATCGGCATCTCTTCCAGCTTGTCGCCGGAAAACTGAAGATTCCGGGAAATCTACCTGTCGATCTGTCTTCGGCGCGGAAAGAGAAACTCAAGACCCAGATCAATACAGAACTTAAACCGGTGTTGCGCCCAGTGGATTTTGAAAGCTTTGATCTCAGCAGAGCATTTGATATAGTCGCGAGGATGAGTCATCTGTTAGAGTGAATGGGTGGTGATTCTCTTGGGATGAAACAGGATGACTGATATTATTATGAAAAGGAGCCGCAGGTGAAAACAAGATTCTTTCTGACAATCCTTCTTGTATTTTTTCTGGCTCAACCCTTGTTCGCGCTAACCGGGAGAGAGGTTATGGAAAAAAACGATGCCCTTCCCGAGTCAAAAACCGCTGTGAGCAGTGTATTGATGCTGATACATAAAGGCGGAAGGGTTATGGAAAAAGAATTCGAGAGCAGGACAAAGAAATTTAAAGATGATGAAGACAAGATGCTTATATCCTTCACAAAACCGACAAAGATAAAACTTCTGACTCACACACACAGGGGAAAAGATGATGACCAGTGGTTAAGATTATCTTCAGGAAAAATAAAGAGAATAGCCGCGTCCGACAAGGGGAAACCCTTTGTCAATTCCCATTTCTATTATGATGACATCAGCTCCCGGAATATTGATGATTACACATACCGGCTCCTGGACGACGGAGAGGCCGCCGGTTCTGATTGTTATAGAGTGGAGGCGATAAGACAAAACGGCACAAAAGTGTACAGCAAGCTGATACTATATGCGCGCAAATCGGACTGCTTCATTGTACGCATCGACTTCTACAGAAAAGGCAAATTCCATAAATATCTCGAAAATCATAGCATAAAAACAGTCAAGAACATCCTTACGCCCTTCAGCACCATCATGACACTGGCAAACGAAAAGGGGAAGACAGAACTCAGGATTGAAAAGCTGGATTATAACAGGAATCTGAGAAATTCGACCTTTAACAAAGAAGCATTACGATAAAGATCTTCGAAATGCTGTTCGTTTAATCCCGTTGCAATTATATATCAAGAAAAGATGTATAGGAAAGACAAGGGGTTCTTCCTGGAAGCGTTAGAATTACTTCCTTTCCAGGCATCCAAGACTTCAAATACAAAGCAACAGGTTGGGTGGTTGGTCTGGATCAATGATAACTGGGTGAAACGTGCATATTTCTGAGCGTTATTTTTTCAAAGCGCCGTGGTATTTGTATCTTCCTGAAAGTCTCAGGGTTGAAATGACTAAAATGATACCATATTGCTCCTGATAATGTTTGATCAGTAGCGTGCAAATAATACATGTTCCTAAAGTAAGGCATGTAGAAAAGCATTGATTGAAGCGTAGTAAAAATGATATGCGGTTTTTCAAGACACGGTATTTTTTTCGGTCAAGTTAAGACCTACGAAGTAGATTTACCCTTACGT
>JAGGXJ010000058.1 GCA_021163105.1 Syntrophobacterales bacterium | reverse complement strand
CAAGAATAGAATACATTTACATATGTTCCTTTCTCAACCAATCCGGTCAATTTAATAAATCAGGTTTCCCCACCGCTATCGCTCTGACTCTTGGTCTATTCTAGATCAAACCTTAACCTTGTTATTCTTCCAATACTGATCTCTTAATTCACGTTTAAGTAACTTTCCGACAGGGCTTTTGGGAAGTTCTTGAATAATATCCACAGATCGAGGTCGCTTATATCCCGCTATTTTATCCTTGCACCAATCTATGATTTCCTCAGGCTTCACTTGTTGGCCCGGATGAAGACTCACCACCGCATGAACCCTTTCACCCCACTTGTCATCTGGAACACCAATCACCGCACACTCAAAAATCGCAGGATGGTCAGATAGCATGTTTTCCACCTCAACAGAGGCGATGTTTTCTCCTCCTGAGATGATCATATCCTTTGCTCGATCAACAAGGTGCAGATAACCTTCCTCATCAAGGTAGCCCATGTCTTCACATGTAAACCAATCTCCCCGGAATGACTTCTTGTCAGCTTCAGGGTTTTTGTAATAACCTTTGAAAACAGAAATACCTTGAACGTAGACAATTCCTACCTCACCTTGAGGGACATCCTTACCTTCCTTATCCATTAACCTGATTTCACTTCCGAACACAGCAGGTCCTACACAACGAACTTTTCTGTCCTGATCCTCTGGGCGAAGATTGGTAAAATATGCTTCAGAAGCCGAATAGGTGGAATGCATTTTTATATGAGGCCACTGTTTCGTGAATTCGATTTGAGTTTCCGATAAAAACGGCGCACCCGAGGTAGTGAAGGCCCTCACGGAAGCCCACTTGTGTTTGTCTTTTACTTCTTTAGCTAAATTATTTACCGCGTGAACAATGGTTGGGATGGCCCAAACCACGGTAATCTTCTCTTCTTCAATCACCTTAATAAATTTCATGGGATCAAATTTGCCGAAAATATAATTGGTGGCCCCTGCCAATAGGCAAATAGCGCTCAGTGCGGACCCACCCATATGAAACATGGGGTAGGGATTAACGAGTCGATCATTCCGGTTCGTAGCGTCTCTATACATTCCATTAAATGCCCACCCTAAAAAGGTCCTGTGGGTGTGCATAACGCCCTTCGATACACCGGTGGTTCCTGAGGTGTACACTATCCCAATAATATCTTCACTCGATATAGCCTCCTCAGGTTCCGGTTCCTCTTCAGAAAAACCCTCGAATAGAGCATCATAAAATGCATATCCCGGCCTTTCTTTTTCTCCTAACATAACGTAGTTATCTATCTTAAGGCTTTCTTTAATTTCTTGGATACCGTTAGCAAATTCTTCCTCAAAAAAGAACATCTTTGCATCCGAGTGGAGTACCTGCTGCTTGACTCCTTGTGGGGTAAGCCGATAATTCACTGGCGCCCAAATGCCGCCAATTTTGTTTAAGGCATACATAAGCTCCAAAGGTTCCAGACGGTCCTTCATCAAAATAGCAACCTTATCTCCTTTCTGAATCCCCATCGCAAGTAACGAATTTGCCAAACGGTTCACTCGGTTGTTTAGCTCTTCATAGGTGTAACGCTTGTTATTGTCTACGTCTACCACAGCCAGATGATGGGGGTAGTTTAAAGCGTGATATCTAAGTATTGCTCCTAAAGTTAACCCCGATAATCCATCAACTCTTCCTAACATGGCTAACATCTCCTTTCGATCGCTGATTTTTTGTTCCATCCTCTTCAAAAGTCAGCTCAAAGAGGCTCACACAAACCGCTGGTACTTGATTCTCATCCACTATCTTTCCTTTCTATAAAGAGGTATGGATGCAGTTTTGCAGACAAGGGATTCTTAGAAAGAAGACTTCCATCACGGAGCACGCTTAGAAGTCGTCCCAGCTTATCCCCTCTGCGTATCACATTAACGAGAGGCCCAATATCGGTTGTTCTGCCAACCAATTGAGCCCCTACAAGAGTGTCATTAGCAATCAAGAGACGATGGTACCATGAGCTTCCACCTTCAATAACCTTCAGTTCAGCATCCCGCGAACTCCTCATGGTATGTCCAATAGAGACTCCAAAAGTTCCCAGAACATCCACGGTGCTGATAGCTATAGTCCCGGGAAATCTCTTTTCGATTCCCACTGTGTTGTAGCCTGCAATCTCACCCTGTTGTTTGGCGTTATACCATAAGAGATACAACATATTGTCTCCGGTTATTTTATCTTTAGTCTCCACACAATCACCGCAGGCATAAACATCCCCAAGACTAGTTTTCATACATTCATCAACTCTGATTCCCCCAAGTGTGCCTATTTCCGCACCTGCTTGTTGAGCGATACCGATATTTGGTCGCACCCCCAACGACATAATTACCATATTGCACTCGATCTCTCTTTTGTCAGTACTTACAGCACTTACATGAGCATTTCCCTTAAAACTCAAAGCCTTTTCTTCTGTGCGCACCTTAATTCCGTATTCCTCCATCTTGCTCTTCATTATCGAAGAGACCTCAGTGTCAAATATGGTTGGCAACACTTGATCTAAAAGTTCAACTAACTCTACCTGCCATCCTCTTTTTCTGAGACTGATGCTCACCTCCACGCCGATAGCCCCAGCACCAATCACTACTGCCTTTTTCCCGGGATGTTGGAAGATCATGTCTGCATCTGCCAGGGATTTCAGCGTAAAAATTCCACCTTTATCCACCCCCGGAAGGGGAGGGACTAGCGGATTTCCCCCCATCGCAAGAATCAACTTATTATAAGCTACCTCGTCGTTCTCTAGAGTTACCCGCTTCCCTTTTGTGTCAATTCCGATTACTTTTTGGCCAAATACCGTGTTGATCTTGTCCTTGCTGTAATCCCCAGTATGTTTCAAAAACACCGCTTCTCTATTCATTTCGGCAGAGAGATACTTCTTTGATAACACACAGGCACTGTACTCGGGGAAGGGCTCCCGGGAAATCATCGTGATGGCAACCTCTCTATTTACCCGCCTGATGGCCGCGGCAGCACTGTTCCCCGCAACTCCATTGCCTACTATTACAATTTGTGTATTGTCGTCTTTCATTTCTTTTCCCCAAAACTAGGCAAAATTTCTTCAAGACCCAACTCAACGAGTTTCTCCTCGGTAGGTATTCCAGTCTCCGGATTCCACCCTCTCTCATCGTAGTAATCGATAAGCCACTGGTCCACATCTTCCCTGCTGAGCTTTTTAGTGCGATAATAATCCATCATATGATGCTCTTTTCCCTTATGATCGACCATGGGCTCAAACCACGTCTCGGGAGGCTCATCATCGGTCCGCGAGAACCCCTCTCGCACGTTGATCATCTTAAAAACATTCCAGACTCGCTCGGAGTCGAGCATGAGCTCCTCGGGGCTACGCTCGATCCCGGTTGCCGCGGAGTAGAGCTCGGAGATGATACCAATGCTATAGAATCGGTTATTCACGTGTCGGTTGCAGATCCCTAATGAGTTAAACAAAGCAAGCCAATGCTCAGAAGAGGTGACAAATCGTCCAATATTGATCTTCAGGGGCGAGTCGAGGGATCTCTCAATGGCTTCCTGCGACATGCCCATTCTCCCTGCATGGTGTGCCACTGTGTCTAAAGCCTGACCTAAAGTATAGAGACCTGATCCTCCGCACTCTGCGTTCGGTCCCCGCGGATAAACTAGCTGTGCGAACTCATTGGTTCCCAGGCCACTTATCCTTGGCTCCCATACACCTTCTCTTCCCTTGATAATTGAACTTGTTTTCGTTATGAGATCCTCACCAAAAGCGCGTTTCATCCCTTCCCAACCGTCTGCCATCTCATTGCCAAACCCGTCCCTGTTCGCAGTCTTATCGAGCCAGGTAAGGACGACATCTATATCTCCCCTCTTTAAGGGCAGGCCACCTACATCAGACTCAGTGATGGTTCCATCTTCATAAAGGCTAAAAACGAAGTCAAGCAAATCGCTAATCCCAAGATTATCAATCCCGTAGCGGTCCGTCACATCCCCGACCTTGACCGCCTCCCCAGCGTCTTTCAGCTCAAGCTTGGTCGCAAGCATGGCACCATTCAGGTATGTAGGAGCTGACCACTTCGTACCCTTAAACCTTCCTGATGTGGCCTCCACAATTTCCTTGTCGGCTATAAAACAACTGGGACATCCAAAGGCTTTTTTCCCTAGCTTCTTGTAAGCATCAAAACCAACTGCTTTATCGACCTCAGCCAAATCCGGTATAAAGGTGCGGTTATTTTTGTAGCCAAACTGAATGCTGTAGTTGTGCCAATTTTCCATTATGCTGTAACGCACAATATCACCGTGGAGGGGATACCGTTTGGCCCTCTCAAACAAACTCTCTCGTATCTTATTGAACCGCTCAGGGTCAGCAATCTTTATGGAGCCCGTGCCTGTGGCCACCAAAGCCTTCAGGTTTTTGCTCCCCATAACACCGCCAAGACCACCCCGGCCGATGGAAGAACCAAGATCGCACGCAGCCTGGGCGATCATGCCCAGATGCTCACCAGCTTGTCCCATTGCAATTACTCCACAGTCTCCGTGAGCATCCCAGAGCGCCTCGGTTGACTCTACAATGTCCTTTCCCCATAGGTGCTTGGCATCGCAGATCTCCACATCGTTGTCGACAATTTTTAGGTAGACAGGCTTACTGGCCCTCCCCGTGATCACAACATGGTCATAGCCAGCCAGCTTCAGCATGAACCCGAATCTCATGGCCCCACCTCCGGAACCAATAGCGCTGGTCTCCGGATACTTTAAAGTAGCCATAACTCTTGACGTACCCGGAGCCCCTGTTCCAGTAAGTGGTCCTGAGCCGAAAATAATGGGGTTTTCGGGCAAAAAGGGATCTATCCCTGGCCTCAAGAGGTCATACAGAATCCGCTGTTGGATACCCATACCCCCTAAAAATTTTACTGCCATATCAAGATCAAGAGGTTTTTCTTCAATTTCCCCTGTAGTGAGATCTACGTAAAGTTCTTTTCCTGCATAACCAAAGTAGTCCATCAGATAAGCTCCTTTCTTAAAATAATATTCGCTTAAGCTTCTTTAATTTCAACTAAAGCATTAGCAAGGTACCCTGCCCCGGCCTGTCTTGTCACCATCGCCGCCTCATCTGTCGGCAACCATGTGAGGGCACCATACACGCAGTGCTTCACGCACTCCGGTTCACCGTCGCAGAGATCACACTTGATCATGGAGTGACTGTCCGCATCCCAGGTCACCGCACCAAATGGACACACCACCATGCACATCTTACAGCCAATGCACCGATCGGCGTCGATAACGATAGCCCCCGTCTCCTCATTGCGGGATATAGCCTCCATAGGACATACATCCATGCATAGGGGACTTTCACAGTGTTGACACCTCATCGGCATAAACACTTCCGCTCGGTGTACCCAGAGCACAGTGTTCCGTGCCTTTGCCAAGCTGAAGGACGCTTCTTTTGTAAACGAGCAACTCAGGCTACACTGCCTGCATCCCACACATTTCTCATAGTCGAGCAATATAATATGTTCCATAATTAATGCTACCTCCAAGCTACTATTTGATTAAGACATTGCAATGAAATTGTGACTTATCCGCGTTAATCTCCTGCGCCTTTCATCTTCTCCTCTTTCTCCTTTATGAGCACTCGTTTCAATATCTCCCCTTTGCCGGATGTCGGGAGTTCTGTCCTGATCTCCACCACAGACCTTTTGTAAACCGCGAGCTTTTGCTTGAACCACTCCTCTATCTTAGCGGCAGTTGCCTGAGATCCAAGCTTTAACACAACGAATGCCTTGAGCTCATTCCCCTTCCTCGGGTGTGGAACACCGCTCACAGCAATCCTCTCAATGTCAGAGTGTTCCATGCCAAACATCTCTACTTCTTTTAGAGCAACAGTAT